>JBGUKW010000210.1:0-17705 GCA_045114665.1 Candidatus Xenobia bacterium
AAATAATGATAGGAGACCACTTGGTGTTTTCTTTTTTGCTGGGCCTACTGGTGTTGGTAAAACAGAACTTGCAAAGATTATTGCAAGTGAGATATTTGGTTCTGAAGATAAATTGTTTAGATTTGATATGTCGGAGTATTCACAGCCACATGAGGTGGCAAGATTGATTGGAGCTCCTCCAGGATATGTTGGATATGCCGACGAAGGTCAACTTACAGGAGCAGTAAAGAGAAATCCAAATTGTGTTATTTTGCTTGATGAATTCGAAAAAGCTCATGAAAAGATTTTTAATATATTCCTTCAAGTATTTGATGCAGGAAGACTTACTGATGGAAAAGGTCAATCTGTTGATTTTAGAAATACACTTATCATTATGACATCTAATATTGGAGCAAATTTAGCAACTTATTCTGAAGAAGATAATGAAGATAGAAGGGCTCACTTGATAAATGCTCTAAAATCGAGATTTTCTATGGAGTTTATAAATAGAATTGATGATGTGATTTTGTTCAATAAATTAAAAGAAGAAGACATATATAAAATCTGTAGAATGATTACAGACAATCTCTGTGAGAAAATAAAGAAAAATAATATTAGAATGATAATTGAAGATGATGTTATAAGGGCATTGTGTGCTCAAAGTTATGATGAGCGATTTGGTGTTAGAAATATGAAGAGGATAATAGAGGACACACTTATTATTCCTGTTTCTAAAAAGATTGTTGAAGGTGATATTCCATCTGGTATTACTTTAAGAGCTTCTCTCAACGGTACTCGAATTGAGTTTTCAGAAGAAGAGGTAAAGGAAGGAGTTGCTGATTCAACAGCTTTTGCGGGAAACCAAGATGGAATAGTAATGAGATAGATTTGTTTTCTGAGATAAATATATATTTATAATTTGTCATATTGCATTGATTACAATATGACAAATTATTTTTTTTAGGACTTGAGGAAGATATGAGAAATAAATTTATAAGATTTTTAAGAGATAATTTATGGGTTATTTGGGGATTTATTTCACTTATGTTGTTTATTTTTGATTTGAAAGCTGGAATAGCAACTTGGATAATTAATTTGTTTTTAATTGGAATTACTGCATATGTTGTAAGTAAAATTAATTTTTCTTTAAATCAGGTAAAGGAAATTTTAAAAGAGTTGGAAGAGGCAACTAAGTCTCTTAAGGAAAATAAAAAATTTGAATTTGTTTTTAATAATCAATATTTAAGTGATGTTTATAATAAAGAGTTTTTTAAAGAAAAACATAGATTAGAGAAAGATTCTAATAATAAATATACTTGCAATATAGGTGATTATATAGATAAGGAATTTATTGATTCAACAGTAAATAAAAGTTTTTTAAATATATGTCCTGGATTGATGACAGGTCTTGGTATTTTGGGAACATTTCTTGGTTTGACTTTGGCATTGCAGAATTTTAATATAACAGGTTCTGCTGATGATATAGTTAAAAGTATATCTCCACTTATGAATGGAATTAAAATAGCTTTTCATACTTCGATATATGGGATGTTATTTTCACTTACTTTTAACTGGATTTTTAAAGAGGTTTTTGATGAGGCATATCGTGTTTTAGATGATTTTCTTTCTGAATATGATTTTTTGCTTGGAAATTCAGAAAGAAATAATGAGAAGAATTTTCTTGTTGCGATAGAAGAATTATCAAAGTCTATTGTCAGTAAATTTGATTCTGTTGGTAAAAATATTGAGTCAAAACTTGAATGTGTTGATAATAGTATATTAACTAAATTGGGATCGCAAATTGGAAGTGAATTAAATTCTCTTTTTAAGCCTTCTCTTGACAATATGAATAATACATTGGAAAATTTGAGCAATAATTTTAATAAAAATCAAATTGATTATTTGTCGGAGGTTGTAAAAGAATTTGTTAATCAGATGAATGCTTCACTTGGTAATAATTTTGCTGAGTTAGGTAAGAAGATAAAAGATATTTTGCAGTTTCAAAGTGAAAATAATACTGATATATTAGTAATGTTGGAAAAATTCAGAACAACTACAGAAAATATTGAGAAAATAAATATGGCTTCTGCAGATACAATAAAAGCATTTTCTGAATATATAGATAAGGTGGAAAATTTGCAGAAAAATATTATAGAAAATATTCAACCTATAGTTGATCAATTAGAAAAACAAAATAAAAATAATATTGAATTGCAAAATAGAATTCTTGAACTTATAAAATATGGAGATAATATTTCATCTGCTTCAAAAGATTTTTCAGAGGAAATAGCCGATAATGTAAAGGTATTTTCTGAATTAAATATATCAATTCAAGATTCTATCAAAAATATACATGAAAAATCTGAAGATTATACTAGAAATATGAAAAAACTATCTGAAGAAATATCTGAAGATTATAAGAAAAAATTAGATATTATTTCTACTAAGGCAACAGAATCATTGGAAAATGTTTTAGATAGTTCAAAAGAATATAATAAAGAAGTTACGAGATTATCTCAATTTATTTCTGAAGAATATAAGAAAAATTTAACTATTATTTCTGATAAAGCAAGAGAATCATTAGAGAATCTCACAGATCGTTCTGAAAAATATAATAGAGAAGTTAAGAAAATATCTGAAGAATTATTAAAAACTTCTATAAAAACTTTAATAGAGACAACAGAAATGCAACAAAAAGGATTTAATAATATTGTTACAGAAACTAAGAAAATTTTGATAGATTCAGTTGAAATTGACAAAGAGAATAGAAAAAAAGAAATTGAACAGATTACAATAGCATCATTAAAACTTTTAGATGATTCTAAAATGGTATTTCAAAATATGCTCAATGATGTTAAGGATTTTTCAAAAATACATTCACAAGATATGGAGAAAGCTGCTAAAGAAATTTCGAAACTTTCTATTGCCCTAAATCAAAATTTATCAGAATCATTAAAGGAATGTTTAAATGTCTTTGATGACAATCTTTCAAAAATATCGACTCATTTGAGCGGAACTATTTTAAAAATAGAAAATACTATTGATAGGGTTCCAAAAGTTGTTTCTGCTTCTTGTGAAGATTTGGATAAGTCATTTAAAGAAGTTAAAAATATTGTTATTATGGCAAAGAATTTGAAAATAGCAGATAGTCAAAGGTTAGGAACTTCTTCTGTTGGTAATGTTAGTTTTTTAAGAGAACCTGTTAAATCTCAGGAACAAGTGTTAAAATCTGTAAATTTATCAAAAAATAATTAATTATATTTTAGGTAAAAGAAAAAATGGCGAGAAGAAGACAGAGAGCAGATGAAGAAGAACATAGCTATTGGATGTCATATTCAGATATGATGGCGGCATTACTTTTAGTTTTTGTATTGATTATAACAGTTAATATGTTACAATCTAAAGCAGACTATGAGAAAAAAGAAGCTGAATTAATGGAAAAAAAAGAAATTGTTGATAAACAGAAAATAATAATGGATTCTCAGCAAGAACGAATCGATAAAATTATGGGGATTAGAACCGATTTAGCTGAAGTATTAGAACAAGAATTTTCTAATACTGATTTAAATGTTCGTATTGATAAGAATACAGGAGCTTTATCTCTTGATTCAAATGTTTTTTTTGATGTAAATAAATATGATTTAAAGCCAGAAGGTAAAGTTATTCTTAAAAAATTTCTTCCTAAATATATAAATATTCTTTTAAGACCAAAGTTTCGTAAATATATTGCCGAAATAATAATTGAGGGACATACTGATACAAATGGTTCTTATTTGTATAATTTGAAATTATCACAAGAGAGAGCTTTGTCTGTTGCAACTTTTTGTTTGAAAGATAAAAATTATATATTTTCTTCTCAGCAAACAGCTGAATTAAGAAAAATTTTGACAGCTAATGGGAGATCTTTTAGCGATCCTGTTCCTAATAAAAATGGAAAAGGAATTAATATGTCAGCCTCAAGGCGTGTTGAATTTAAGTTTAGGTTAAAAAATGAAGAAATGGAAAAAGAAATGAAGAGAATTTATGAGAAGAAGTAGGGAAATATGAAATTTTCTTTTGTACCTAAAAAATTGATTGAAGCAAGAAAAGATATTATAAAAAAACACTCTTTAAAAATTAATACTGTTGAAAATTTTAAACCAAATGAAAATTTAAAAGAATTAATATATAAAATCATAAATTTTGATCTACAACAATTAAAAAGAGAGTCTTATTCTTTATCTTATTCAGACGTTATCAATATTGCTAGCTATATACCTGCTAATTT
Source organism: Candidatus Xenobia bacterium (assembly GCA_045114665.1). Lineage (GTDB taxonomy): Bacteria > Vulcanimicrobiota > CADAWZ01 > CADAWZ01 > CADAWZ01 > CADAWZ01. The sequence continues at coordinate 4,247 of JBGUKW010000210.1, forward strand.
TTATAAAGTGAATTTAAGCAAATTATTTTTTGTTTTAAAATTGAGGTCTTCTTATGAAATTTGTAGTGTATTTTTCAATGCTTGGCAGGATTATTATGATAATAATGATTGTAATTCATTTTTTATAGATTTACTGAATACAGATAATAATTTTGTTAAATTGTTAATTAAACATAATTTGACAAAAGAAAAATTTATCAAATTTTTGAAAAGTGATAGCATTCCTCTCGAATTTTATGCAGAAATAGAAGAACATAAATTTTCTGATGATATTTCTGTAGCTAGTATGTTATTACATTATGGAATTAGAAATAACAGTAAATTATTTTTTGATTTTGAGAAAATATTTTATATGCATTGCCATAAAACATATTATCTTAGAGATTGTACAAAATTGGTAGATATTATTAAGAAATATTCTTTAAATGATTTGTATAGTTTTCTTAACAACTTTTTGAAACAGTTTTCACTTGATGAACTTTGTAAAAAATTTTCAAATTTATTGGATATATTGGAAGATAGAAGAAAGAAGAAAAATATTAAATATAAGTTTTTATTTGAAGATAAATATAACAATTGGATAAATATAGATATAATTTATAAATTTTTTATAAGCGATATTAATGATGAAAGATTTATGTTTTGGAAAGATTATAAATTTTTAACGAAACCATTTAAATATGATAAAAGTGGCTCTCTGTTAATGGAATTTAAAAATCATGTAGTTTTAGAATTTTTGGGAAGAGGGAATGGACCTCTTTATATATTTAATAAATATTTTTTTGAGAAAAATATAAAGAGGCTTTTGCCTAATAAAAGTAATAGTGAACTTAGAAAAATTTTATATAGAATTTTTACTTCAGATTTGAATGATAACAACATGCTAAGGGAAGAACATCAAGCTAATTGGAGATTTAAAGTTCAAGGAATTATAAATAAACATGATATTGCAGAATTAGTAAACCAATAACAAATAAAAACAGGTGCGAAAGATTTTTCACACCTGTTTTTACTTACTTAAATTTTACTATGCTTGTTCTGCTTTTGGAGCTGGTTTGCCTGTTATCATTTCGTCCCATTGAGTATCTTTTGCAAATTGGAGGTTGTTGTAACCATATCCCAATTTGTCTGGATTATTCATTGGAGCATAAATTGTCAAACCTTGTGAACCTGGGTGCTGACTTGGGTTTACTTCATTGTGTATAATAGCAGCGTTCAATGCTTCTTTTGCTTTCTTTGCTGCTGCAACAATCTTCTTATCTGAAGCGTTTGCAATGAGGTTATCCATCATTTGACCTGCATCTCTGAGATCTCCATATGGTTTGTAACCATCACCATAATTTTCTGATTCTCTTATAGCTTTTTGAATACTGCTCTTATCGCTTGAATTTTGGATTGTTTTTGCAAGCTCATTGAATGCGTCTTTTACACCATCCATTTTTGACATATCTGTTATAGAGAATGTTGGAATGTAGTGATTGTCATGTTCATTTACATCTATAACAATTTTTGCAAATTCTTCAGGTGTTACATTAATTCTCTCTGTTGATTTTGCCTGTACTTGTTCAATTGCTTTTGCCATATTGGAACCACCTAAAATGCTGGTGTAATCCCAACCTGGTCCCATTTCTGATTCTTCAGAAGCCATATAGATATTTGCATGGTCTTTCAATTCATAAGCAACTTCTGTTTCAGCCATAAGACATGCATCAAAGCCGAGAACATCAATTTTCTTTCCTGTGATTGCTTCAGCATCTGCAAGAGCTTTTTTGAGGTTTGGTGTACTCATAATTCCATTGCCAGAGCCGTCATCTGTCATAGCACCAACAAAACCACCACCATGATCATTGAGAACGAGACATACATTGTCTGCAGGGAATTTACCCATTGCATCAACGATGAATTTTGTCAATGTCTCAGGTTTTGACATATCTGTTTTTCCAAATTCATCAATGACTTCTGAATTGAGTTTACCAGGTGTATTGTCTTTTGTTACATAGTATGATCTGCAATCTTTCCAGTTGCCATAATTGTGATATTGATTACCGACATCAACATAAGCTACGACATGGGTATTTTCATCTGATCCGACTTTTTCTTGCTGGTCAATATTACCAAGCTGAAATTTTGTGAGGTTACAATCTGCAGCAATGTAATTCATGAATAACCATTTTTTGTGTGGTTTTATTGCAGTAGGCATTTCTTGTTTGCTTGAACCAAGCTGAACTTCATCTTTAGCCTGTGTATTGTGTTGTGGCTTTGCTTCATCTGTCTTTGCTTCTTGAGCTTGACCAAAATCATTTTTTATTTCATTTGTTGGTATATAAAGATTAGGATTGTGTCCACTAATACCGTTCATTTATAAACCCTCCTAAAAACCTATATATTAACTTTCATTAATTTCTCTTAACTCTGTCTTTAACATAATATCACTATTTTTTTATAAAGTCTTTTCTATTTTGTTAAATTTTCTTTAAATATAATCAAAAAGTAAGATATTTTTTAATTGCGGAGATTTTTTTATTTGCATTTTATTTACAATTTGCTATAATAATAAGAATAATTTGATAGTAATATCGAGGGTAAATTAATGATTTCATTTATAATAGCATTAGCAGTGCTTTTGATTGGATTTTTGACTTATGGGCGATTGGTTGAGAAAATTTTTTCTCCAGATGACAGACAAACTCCAGCCATTGCAATAAATGACGGTGTTGATTGTATGCCAATAAAAACTTGGAAGGCACTTTTAATACAGCTTTTAAATATTGCTGGAACTGGTCCTATTTTTGGAGCGTTGATGGGAGCTTGTTTTGGTCCAGTTGTTTTTCTTTGGATCGTTTTAGGTGCTATCCTTGCTGGAGCAGTACATGATTATATGGTTGGTATGATTTCAGAGCGACACAACGGAGCATCTATAGCAGAACTTTGTAAAATATACATTGATAAAAAAATAATGTATTATATTATGAGAGTCTTTGCTATTCTACTTCTTCTTTTGACAGGTACAGTTTTTGTTACAAGTCCTGCAGCACTTATTTCAAGTCTTACTCCAGAGTTTTTTGGTAATCACTTTTGGATTATTGTAATTTTGCTTTACTATATAATTGCTACATTGCTTCCGATTGATAAAGTTATTGGAAAATTATATCCAACATTTGGTCTTATCTTGATAATTATGGCAATATCTATTGCAGGAGGTATGTTATTTATACCACAATATCATATTCCAGAGATTAGCTTTTCTAATTTGCACCCTAAAAATCTTCCAATTTGGCCTTTTATGTTTGTTACTGTTGCATGTGGTGCAATTTCAGGCTTTCATGCCACTCAGTCCCCAATTATGTCAAAATGTATAACGAGTGAAAAAGAGGGGAGAAAGGTTTTTTATGGAGCAATGATCCTTGAATCGGTTATAGCACTTATTTGGGCAGCTGCAGGCGTTGCCTTTTATGGTGAGACACAGATTTTACAGGACACACTCAGCAAACTTGGTCAATCAGGTGTTGTTTATGATATTAGTACAAAAATGCTTGGAGGTTTTGGAGGACTACTTGCAATAATTGGAGTTGTTATATGTCCTATTACCTCTGGTGATACTGCTTTTAGATCGGCAAGGTTGATTTTGGCTGAATGGACAAATCTTGAACAGAAAAATATTAAAAATCGCTTGATCCTCACAATTCCGCTTCTTTTAGTAAGTGCCGTTTTGACACAGCTTGATTTTAATGTTTTGTGGAGATATTTTTCTTGGAGTAATCAGACACTTGCTATGGTTGCACTTTGGATGGCAACTATGTATCTATTGAAAAATGGAAAAAATTGGATCGGTTCTTTAATTACTGCATTGCCAGCTTCGTTTATGACAGCAGTATCTGTAACATATATTTTGTTAGCTCCTGAAGGTCTTAAATTATCTGCAAATATAGGATATCCAATTGGAATAGCTGTTGCTCTCATTTCATTTGTTTTGTATCTTGTGAAGGCGGTTAAGAAATAAAAAAAATAGAATAGTTAAAAAAATACAAACAAAAAATTCTCCGTAATTGTTTTTTGCATTGCGGAGAATTTTTTTTGCAAAAGTTGCCATGATTAGAATCTCTTCAAAAGGATTTTTTTTTGAATCTTAAAAAGATGCTAATATTTTATTTGTCATGTTAATTGGTTTTTATAGTGCCGTTTTTGTTGAAAATATCAAAAAAATTGTTCGATTTTTTTATATAATTTAATAAAAATTTCTTAAAACAAAAGATTAAAATAAAATAATAAGTTTTAAATAAAATGACAATTCCTGTCTTAGGTGGTTTGTTGGAAAGCAATCCAAGAAGGAGCCTTGTCTTATTCGAGTTTGGCAGAATATCCTGATCCCCGTTTGGAAGATTGGGTGAAAATTTGTTTAAGGATATTGGTCGTAGGTGGAATTATTTTAGGTGGCTTTGTGGAAGGATTGAAAATGTTAGTAGGAGGCTGGAAATGGGGGGCTGAAGTCGGTGGATTTGGTGTTGCCTTACTTATCTTTATTATTGCGGTTGGACTTGTAATATCTTTTCCTGTAATTCCTATTGGCATTTCTACATTTAAATCCTTTGTAAATACAGGTGAATAGAATTTTTTAATAATATAATAAAAAAATCCTCGGTTTCAAATGAAATCGAGGATTTTTTACTATATACTTACAATTTATCTTCTTTCTCCACTTGGCCAGAATTCTGCTTTTGCAGGTACTGGTTCTTGTTTTGAGCCAACTCCGAGTTCTTTTAACATTTCATCCCATTTTGTATCTTTTGTGAACTGGAGATCTTCATAGCTGAATCCTAAATCTTGTGGTTTGTTTGTTGGAGCATAAATGCTCAAACCTTGTGATTTTGGATGTTGAGTACCGACTGAGTTGTACATAACAGCTTCAGCTAAACTTGCCTTTACATTCTTTGCTGCTTCCACTAAAGATTCATCTTTTGATGAAGCAATGATGTTATCTGCTAAGTTACCTACATCTCTTATATCTCCATAAGGAGCCCAACCTTGACCGTAATTTTCAGCACTTTGAATTGCTTGTTTTATAGTGTCTTTGTCATCTGACTTCATTATTGTCTCTGCAAGTCCGTTGAGAGAATCTTTGAAACCTTCCATTTTTGACATATCTGTGATAGAGAATGTTGGTATGTCATCAATATGTTCATTGTTGATATCTATAACGATTTTTGCAAATGCTTCTGGATCAACATTGATTCTTCCTGTTGAAGATTCTTGAACTCTTTCAATGACTTTTGACATATTTGCACCATTGAGCATTGATTCATAAGCCCAGCCTGGTCCATTTTCTGTCTCTTCTGAAGCCATGAATATATTTGCATGGTCTTTTAATTCATAAGCGACTTCTGTTTCTGCCATGAGGCATGCATCAAAGCCGAGAACATCAATTTTCTTTCCTGTTATAGCTTCTGCTTCTGCAAGAGCTTTTTTCATATCAGGAACACTCATTGAGCCTTTGCCAGCACCATCATCTGACATAGCACCTGTGAAACCGCCACCATGGTCATTAAGTACAAGACATACATGGTCTGCAGGGAATTTGCCCATTGCATCAACTACAAATTTTGTAAGTGTTTTGTAGTCAGACATATCTGTTTTGCCAAATTCTTGAATTACTTCTGAATTTAGTTTGCCTTCTTGATCGTCTTTTGTTACATAATATGTTCTGCAATCGTGCCAATCGCCCATTACATTTTTCTGATTTCCAACATCAACATAAGCTACAACATGTGTATTTTCATCAGAACCAACTTTTTCTTGCTGGTCTATGTTTGCAAGCTGAAAATCTGTTAAGTTACAATCAGCAGCAATGTAATTCATGAATAACCATTTTTTATGTGGTTTTACTGCATCTGGCATTTGCTGAGTATTTTCACCTAACGACACTTGATCGGATGTTGCTTTTGGCTGTGCCTCTTCTGCTTGTTTAGGAACAACGCTATTATTTATTTCCGTTCTGGTCGGTATGGATGAATATGATTGTAAATTTTGTATGTTCATTCCATTACCTCCGATTTGTTTTGTTAATTTCTTGAAAATTATAGCATAAGAAAAATATTAATTCAATGTACAAAATGTTAAAAATTGTTAAATTATTGTTTCTTTTGTCTTTCTTTCCTATAGAAAGTGCTTATAAAAGCCCTAAAATAACTCGCATTATTTACTAAATAACAATTCCTTTAATTTTACTAACTAATTCTTTAGGATTTGGCGAACCATAAAAAGCAGAAGCCATTACTACAGTATCTGCACCTGCTTTTATAACTTTTCTTACTGTATCTTCATTTACTCCGCCATCGACATTAATTTCTGTATTAACACCAAGTTCTTTTATTTGTCTTTTGGCATCTTCGATTTTATCAATACAACTTGAAATCAATTTTTGACCTGAAAAACCTGGATTTACAGTCATTATCAAAATTTCATCTGTTACATCTGCAACATATTTAAAAAAAGAGAGGGGAGTTGAAGGATTTACAGCTACTCCAGCTTTTGCTCCTTTCTCTCTTATAGCAGAAAGAGTTCTGTGTAGATGATGACAAGTTTCCTGATGAACAGTTATTAAACTTGATCCATTTTTTATACATTCATCTACATATAAATCAGGATTTTCTACCATTAAATGAACAGAAAATGGCAATTTTGTATATTTTCTTACTGCTTTTAATAGTAGGGGACCAAATGTTAAATTTGGAACAAAATGTCTGTCCATTATATCAAAATGTATAGAATCTGCATTTGCAAGTTCTGTTTTTTGTACTTCTGATTTTAAATCAGCAAAATCAGCTCCAAGTATTGATGGTGATATCTTAATCATATTTATTTTCTCCTTTCCTTGTTTAAAATTTGTTATTATAATCTATTTTTTTGCTTGGTTTTAAATCTTTGACATCTGACTTCAAAAATTGATCAATAGCTTTCCAAGTTAATTTGAAATTGTCAAGAAAACAACTGTGCCAAGCTTTTGGAATTATGCAAAGTCTCGAATTTGGTATAAGTTGATGGGCTTCAAGCATCGTAATTATAGGAGCGTGATCATCTTCATCACCTGCTATCAAAAGAACGGGACATTGTATAGAGGAGAACAACTCTTTTCCAACTTCCATTTCATTCCAAAACTTCATATAATTATCCCAAAATTCTTGTAATCTTTCAGGCTCAGGCATTATCTTTTTTTGTTGTTCTATAAATTGTTTATCAAATTTTTCCATATCAGTTACTTTTAAAGTTCCAGAAAAATATCCTTTCTTTAAAGAACCAGCCCCTATTGCTACAATTTTTTCAACATTATTTGGATACATTGATGCAATTTTATATGCAGTATAAGCTCCGTCACTAAATCCTATAATTTCGACAGGTTCATCAGAGACTTTTTTCACAACAGCTATGATATCATTTGCTTTTTGTTCATAAGTCAAAGGTTTAGTTCCTATTTCAGAACGCCCATGCCCTCGAGTAGATATTACAACAACTCTATAGTTTTTTCTTAATTTGTCTATTATTTTTCCCATTTCATAAGGAGTGCCAACACCGCCTCCATGAAGAACAATAACAGTTTTTCCATCTCCATATATTTCATAATAAATATTGACATCATCAACTTTTAGATATTTTCCTACAGCAGTATTGTTACCATAAGGAGTTTTACTTCCTTTTACATTGGCAGGTTGAGTGAAATAACGAAATGCTTCTTTAGCTTCAATAGTGTAGGCAGTAAGTGTTAAAAAAAATGAAAATGCTATTAAAAATAACAAGCTTTTTTTCATATTTTACCCCCTAAATTTTGGATTTGACAATTTGAAATAATATTATAAATTTTTCTGTGAATTTTACAAAATGCCTTTTTATATTTATAGGTGGACTATTGAATTATATCTTAGTGAGTATAAATAAAAAAAAGCCTTGGAAATTATAGTCTCCAAGGCTTTTTGAGCCCTAAAACTTAAGAACAGATTTTAGATAAAAAATTTATTTTTCAATTTTTTGTCTGAATAGATAGTTACTTCTCCACTTCCATAAGTCGTTATCATTAATTCAACAGAATCACCTGGTGCATGTTCTGCTCTGTATAAAACATTTACTCCTCTGCTATCTCTTAGATGGATTTCTATTAGTTTGTGAAGATTATTTCCTGAATCATCTGATACGATAAATGAAACACATTCCTGTTTTATAAATAGATCATCAGTCCTTTTTCCTGCACTTATGTCGAGATTAATTGGAAAATCTTTTGTAGCATAACTACCAGGAATTGGATTTTGTCTTATGATCTGATTTTTTTCTATGTAATCGTGATAAATCCACCTTATTTTACCTATTCTAAATGGACTGTCTGACAATATGGAAAATGCTTCATCCATACTTTTATTTTCAACTATTGGGATTTCATATTTTGTTATTTTTCCTTCATTGATTTTTATAGAAACAGATGTGCCTCTTTCAACTCTTGAACCTGCAGGAGGATTTTGTTCAATTATTGATTCGTTTTCATCTCCTGTTTGTGTATAAGTTATTTTTCCAACTTTTAGTTTTTGATTCCAAAGAGTATTTTCTCCATCTCTTTTTGTCATTCCATATAAATCAGGAACTGCTATCATTTCTGGCCCCATACTTGAAACGATATGTATTTCTCTTCCACTTCTGACAAATTCACCAGGAGCAGGTTCTTGACTTATTATTCTACCTGCTGAAATAAGATTGCTATATTTTTTTTCAACACTTGCTCTTAGATGAAATTTATCTATAAATGAAAGTGATTCTTCAAGTTTTTTACCTGTTACATTTGGCACTGTTATTTCATCAGGAATCTTGAAAAAAGTTTCATATATTGTTACTCCAAAAAGACAAGCAAAAGACATTGTTGTTACAGCTAAAGCACCTACAATTAAAGCTGTAAGCACTTGAAGTAATTTTCTAACCAAAATTTCCCTCCAAAATTAGAAAAACAAAAAATTATTTTTTTCTTTTTAATACAACCATAGAACAGGGGGATAGAGTAATTTTTAGCAGTCTATATTTTCCTTTGGCTTCTGTTATTACTATATCTTTTCTATCTTTTTCTAAACAATTCGTGAAAAGTGTATCCCATTCAGCCCCTGTTTCATGAAGTCTGCTGTCAACAGTCAAAAATACTGTCATTGTTTCTTCAGCATTTGTATTTATTGCAGTTACTATTTCTTCTCCTGCTAAAATTCGAGACCAAGCTATAACTTGTTTTCTGTCTGGGAAAAAGAAATTTTCTCCGTCAAAAGAAATTTCTTTGAAATATTGTCTTCCATATCTCAAAGCAGGTTCATTTTTTCTAATTTTGCATAATTCAGATATCTGCACATAAGTTGGATTTTTTTCATTGAAGAAATGGACACCTCTTGTTCTCATTGCTCCAAATTCTCCGCCAAACATACATTCTCTGATCCATCTGTCAAAATGTGGTTTTCCGCCCTTGCCATCAAAATTTTGTTCTGTCCCATAGTAGATTGCAGGAATTCCCAAACCACACATTTGGAAACCAGTTGCAAGTACTATCTGTTGATCAAATGGATTATCAGCACTAAATCTCGCTTTACCTTCATCAGGATATCTCCAAACTTGATCGTGATCGTCAAGTATTGTTATGTGATATTTTCCAATTTCTCTGTGACTTGCAAGTGGACAGTTATATTGTGGAATATAATAGGCAAATAAACTCGAAGGGTGATCAAAACCTTTGATTACTTTCTCCAATGCTCTTGGTGGTCCATTTATATCGAGTATTGCCGAAAGTCCTGCAGTTGTTGTTCCTGCAAGATAGCGTTTTGCCAAATCTTCTGCTCCTGCAACTTCTCCCATAAGTAGAAAATTCTTTTTCCCTATCAATTCAGCATATTCTCTTATGGCATTACAGAATTTTGTTGAAGCTTCAAAACCTACATGTTTTGTTGCGTCAATTCTAAAACCATCACAATCTGTATAATACATCCAATATCTATATACTTTTATGATTGCGTCGAGAACTTCTGGATTTGCATGTTTAAGTGCTTTTGATTCAAAAAAGTCGCCTTCTATATAATCGGGATATGTATCCCAATTTTTTATAGCTCCTTTTTTCCAGTACCATTCTGTATTTTGAAATTCTTCTGGCCAAACTCCGTCTTCTTCATCAACGATTTTGCCTTCTGGGTCTTCTGTTCTCCAACCTCCAAATTCTCTGTCTTCAAGTCTAAAATCAGGAAATTCTTTTAGATTTTCTAAACCCTCATAACCTTTGTAATACCAGTTATTTCCTGTGTGATTGTGTACGATATCGAGGATAATTCTTATTCCTTTTTTATGGGCTTCTGCTACTAACTCTTTTAGTTCTTCTTTTGTACCCAAATTAGGATCGGTTTCCAAGAAATTTTGTATTGCATAGCCATGGTAGTTGTATTGACCATATTTTAATGCTTCTTCAGTTTCTTTTCTCTGTTTAAAAACAGGTGAAAGCCAAATAGCCGTAACACCCAATTTTTTTAGATATGAAAGTTTTGATTTAACACCATTAAAACTCCCCCCTTGGTGTTTTAGAGCTTCTTCAGCCCATTTTTTGCCACCGTCTTCTATTAGAGCATTATTTTTATGCTTCTTTGGATCATATAGTGGACGAGTGCTTTCTTTGCCATCTGAAAACCTATCTACTATAAGTGAGTAGATGATTTCATCTCTCCAATCTTCTGGAGAGGGATATGTCTTTTTTGGAATGTGTAAAGTTATGTCTTTTAATCGTTTGTAGTGTTCCATTTTTCTTTCGTCTTTAAATAGTTACCTTTCTTTTTAAAGCCTTTGTAGGGCATATTTTTATACAATCTCCACATGTAATACACTCACTATTTCCAATTTCATTTGGAACATTTAGTTCTATTGGGCATACATAAGAGCATTTTCCGCATTTTACACATTTTGTTTTGTCGCAATATGGTTTGTAAATTGCAAATTTATTTGTAAGTCCATAAATTGCACCTATTGGGCAAAATACCCTGCAGTAAAAGCGAGATATAAATATTATACATATTAATGTTAAAATTCCAAGTATTAATCTAAAATAAGATGTCTTTAAAAAATTTGACCAATTTTTATTTTCTATTGTTACTGGAATTGCTGCCGTAAATGTACCTATTTGACAGATTCTGCAGAAATATAAAAGCGGAATTGGGAGAGATTTTGATATTGTACCTTGTGGAGAATGTGCCTCATATATTACATTTTTTCGAGGTAACATTATCCTATTTCCTTTTAAAATTTTAGTTTCATTTGGTTTTATTTCGATATCAAATTCTTTATCATAATAATTTATTATGCTTCCGTCTTTATTCCTTTGATAAAATCTTATTGTTGGATTTTTCACTGTTTTAAAACTTGTATTTGTAACAGTTATCTCTGGATATTTTTTATTTTGCTCATTCTTTTTTATTTCTATATTTGTAATTTTTATATATCCAGATATATTTTGCCCCATAAAATAGGGAATTCCAATGACAAGAATTGCCAAAATAACATATTTTATATATTTTGCATATTCTGGAAGTTTTAATTTTGGAGTTTTTATTTTATAAAGCCAATCTTGGATCATGCCAAAAGGACATAATAAACCACATACAGCACGACCTACTGAAAGTCCAACTAAAAGTAGTAAGCCTATAACTGTAAATGGTAATTTTTTTATTGAGAGTTGATATGAAATTGTTCCTATAGGGCAACCAAAAGAAGCCCAAGGACAGCCGTGGCAACTATACCCTATTGCACATAATTTTTGCATTTTTAACCCAAATAGATTTAAATGGGTTAATAATCCAAATGCAATAGCTGTCAAATATCTCCATTTTGTAAGAAAAGATTTCATGTCGTCTTTTATAATTGTTTAAATATATACAAGTTAATAAATAATTTTAGAATATTTGAAATTCAATTTTCAATCTCTTTAAACCTGCAAACTCTAAATATAGCACTATGTTTTATTTATGGCAAAAAAGAAAATTAAAAATAAAAATAAAAGGGGCAGGGAAGTAATTCCACAGCCCCTTATTATTTATCTATTATTATATTTACGACAATTTCACATTTACCTTCGAGGATATATCCTTTTTCCACATTGAATGCAATGCATGCCGTTCTTATCTTCTTCTAAAGATTCTGAACAACTTCTGCAAATGTGAGCATCATAGACATCACTAAATAGTCCATATTTCTTGCCACATTGTGTACATTTTCTTTTTTTTACACAGGAATTGCAACATTTTACATTAAGATAATTTTTATTATCTGCGGACACTTTGCCACATTTTATACATTTTATCCCATTATTAGTTCTATGACAATCTTTGCATATTTTGGCTTTCTTATATTCTGAATCTGCTATTGTTGTTTTTGTTAAGACAAATACAAATACAAAAAGAAAAGCAAGTATTAATAAGATAGTCATTTTTTTCATGTTGTTTATCCTTTATTATTCACTTTATGGACACCATTTGTTGCATTTTACACAGTGGTCTTTTCCACCTTTGAATGTATAACAGTCATTACACATTGTTGCCCCATGATTATTTGATGTACTCCATTTGCCACATTTAGCACAATGGTCTTTTCCACTTTTAAAAGTATAGCAATCATTGCACATTCTTGCAACATGCTTATTTGAAGGACACCATTTGCCACATTTTACACATTTGTCTTTATAACCTTTGAATGTGTAACAATCGTTACAAATTTTAGCACTATGGCTATTTCCTGCCTGAGCTTGTGTTGTATTTGTCAAAACAAAAGCAAATGCTAAAAGAAAAGCAATGACTGAGAAAATTGCTAATTTTTTCATGTTATTTCCCCTTTCAATTTTATTTGTCTTTTTTTAGTCGAAAATTTTTTTGTTTCACTCTACTTAAACATTAATATATAACCTGTTTTGGGCATTGTCATAAATGTAAAATATCCATTAAATTCAGGAATAGTCCTACCTGTTAGATATTCAACTGCCATTTTTTCTCCACAAGTTGGAATATCTGTTGATATAGCTGCTGGTGAATTGTTTATGACAATAATTATTTTTTCGCCTTTGTATTCTCTCTTGAATGCAAATAGATTTTTTTCATCATCTGCCAATATTGTCTCATAATTTCCTAATTGAAGAACTTCAGACGATTTTCTAAGATTGGTAAGGCGTTTGTAATATTCAAGCATATCGAGGTCTGGTTTTACTTTGTCACCATTTTCTTTTTTTGTACCATCAGGGAGATATAATTCATCTTCATATTTTATATCTCTCCATAACATAGGCTTTCTACAACATGGATCATTTGCCCCCCACATTCCAACTTCGTCACCATAATATATCATTGGAGCACCAACATAAGTCATTTGGATCAAAGCCATTAATTTTTGAATAGCCTTTTCATAAGAATTTGGAGCTGTTGTGTTAAAT
>JBGUKW010000211.1:0-4421 GCA_045114665.1 Candidatus Xenobia bacterium
TTCTAAGTCAAAGTTCTTTGGCCCTGCAAGTTCAATAGATTTATCTTTTTCTGATTATAAGATGAAAAATAAAAAAGATAAGTTAGAAGAAAAAAATAAGAAATTTGAATCAAAGGCTAAAGATAAGAAAGAAGAACTTCCAATAGAAGAGTCTAAAAAGGTAAAAAAACCTGTTATTTCTGTTTCACTTCCTCCATTAAAAGATTTATCTTCTAATAAAAAAGATGATAAAGATGAGGAAAAAAATAAGGATAAACGTAAAAGTAAATCTTCTTCTTTTGCTTTTGAAGATTTGTTTGTTGAACAACCTGTTGATCCTAAAAAGGAAGAGAGAAAATCTTCATATTATGATAATGATTATATTTCTCAAAGTTCTTCTAAAAAATCGAATGATTCTGAAGATGAAGGTACTACAGAAAAATCTGTCCTTTCTATATTTTTAGAGAATAAAGAAAAATCATTGGACGATGATATTGCAGAAGATGAAAATTATCTTGATTGGAATATTAAATTTGTCAAGATGCCAGGAATGGGTATGAAAGATACATTTGATATGGATAAAGATGAAATAATTATTGGTAGAGGTTCTTCTGCAGATTTATCTCTAAAAGATATGGCTCTTGCCGATAGACATGTAAAGTTATTTATGCAGGGTGGGGAGTTATATTTGCAAAAACTTGATAGAAAGAAACAGATATATATAAATGGTAATCCTCTCATTTCATCTGCAAGTAGAGTTTTAAAAATAGGCGATCGTATTCAATTAAGCGATATGACTGTTTTTGAAATTCAGAAAAAATAAAATTTTGGAGATATATATATGCGTATATGTAAAAATATTATTGTTTTCTTTTTAGTTTTTTCTATTTTCTTTGGTGCATTTGGAGTTGCTCATGCGGAGTGGTTTATTTCTGAGATAACAGAAATTGGTTTTCCTAAAGAAGTTGAGCATAGTGATTCACCTGTAATGGTTGTTTTTTATTCAGGTATGTTTTATGGAAGATTTGCAAAGATGATTGATGACTATGCTAAGAAAAGAGCTCGCATAAAAATATTGAAAATGGACAGATCTTTAAACCAATTGACTGTAAATAAATATAAAATAAAAAGAAATTTTACTTTTGCTGTCTTTGCAGACGGTGAACTTATTGATAAGACAACGAGTATTGCAAATACTGATGATTTGACTGAATTTATAAACCACTGTTTGGAAAAGTTTAAAGAAATGCGTGATGAAGAGAAGAAACAAGAATGGAGACCAGAGAGAATTAAAAAATTAGAAGAAGAAAAGGAAAAGAATAAAGGTAAGAAAGGCTCTGATGAGAAAGAAGAAGAAAATTATATTTATAGATAATTTGTAATTTTTTTTGAATAATAAATAAACATATTGGGACTGTGAAAAAATAAAATATAATAGATGTCATTGCGAAGGAGCTGTGCGAGCGTGGCAATCTCAACTTTCACAGCCCCATTTGTTTTTATTTATCGCACAACGAGTTATAAAAAAAATATCAAATCATTAAGACGAGACGGACTAAGAGTGTTTTATGAAAAAATTTTGTGAAGCTGAATTTTATTGTGATGTAGCTATTTGTGGTGGTGGAGTTGCGGGAGCTGTAACTGCTATTGCCTCTGCTTTAAATGGAGTTGAAACTGTACTTATTGAAAAAGAATTATTTTTGGGAGGAGATAACTATTATGCAGGTGTTTCCTCTATATTGACTTTTCATTCAAAACAGGGTAAAAAGATTGTAGATGGTATTCCACAAAAAATAATAGATAACCTCGTAAAAAATGGTACAAGCAAAGGACATGTTGCAGATATTGTCGGAGTTGCTGGATCGGTAACTCCTGTTTGTGTTTCTGCTTTTTCTCTTGAATTATACAAGATGTGTGCCAAGGCAGGAGTTAAGGTTTTAAATGGATTTTCACTATTTGAAGCTGAAATTGATTCTTCAAGTAAAAATATAAAGACTGCTTATTTAAAAAATAAAGATAGATATTTTGCAATTCATCCAAAAATTTGGGTTGACGCTTCAGGATGTGGACTATTATCTAAACTTTGTGGTGGTAAGTTTATAGATAAAAATGATGATGAAGATATGCCTGCAACACTAATTTTTCATGTTGCTGATGTCAATATTGAAAAAATAAAAGATTATATGCTCAATAATAGAGATGAATTCCACTCTGAAACGAGATTTGATTTACTGGATAATTCTGTTCTTTTGGGATGTTCAGGATTCTTTTCTACAATAAAAAAGGCTGAATTGACATTGAAAAGAGATAGGGTTTTATTTTATCAAACTTTGTCTCCTACTGAAGTTTCTATAAATATGTCGAGAATACCGAGCTTTTTTGCAACTGGTCCTTCAGAAGATTGTTATGCTTTTGCTATGAGCCAAATTTGTGAAATCTTTGATTTTTTGAAAAGAGATGTTGTGGGATTTGAAAATTCGCATATATCATATATATTCCCAAAAATGGGTCTTAGAGAACAGGGGAGAGTTGAAGGAAAATATATTCTTTCAAAAGATGATGTATCAAATGGACATCGTTTTGAAGATGAAATAGCTTATGGTGGTTTTCCAATAGATATTCATAAGGATTCTGATTCAGGTCTTATCTGCTCTTCATTGGAGGGAGAGGGTTTTTATGGAATTCCTTATAGAGTTCTTGTAAGTAATTCATTTGACAATCTTTTCACAGTTGGTAAATGTCTTTCTGCTGATTTTGAATCTCACGCTTCTGTTAGAGTACAGGCTTCTTTAATGGCATTAGGAGAGGCAACAGGAACGGCTTCTGCATTGTGTGTTAAACAAAATAAAAAGCCTGAAGATATGGATGTCAAAGAATTGCGAGATCTTCTCCGCAAAAATGGGGCTTGTATAATGTAAAGTGCTTAAAAAAAAACAGCTCACTCTCAAATTGAGAGTGGGCTGTTTTTGTTGTGTGTTGTTGTTAGTTTACCAGCAATAGTTTTTCATAAATTGGAAAGATTAAATTTTTATCCACATAGCTGGACGAACTAAATTATAGTTAGGCATGTTATAATTATTTTGTTTATATAAAGGAAGAACTGTGATTTTGCCATCGTTGGAGACCCCCCAGATATAACCACTCTGATTAGCACCATTCACAATGTAAAGAGAACGTAGCCACCAATTATCATAATCACCATTAAGATTAACACTATAATCAACATAAAGAGGTTTACATTTTCTTGCATTATTATCAGCAAAATATGTTTCTGCCTCATATTTACTTAATATAAATACATTATAAGTTCCATAATAAATCCCCTCGTAAAATTCAGTAGAAGCAATGAAATTTTTTTCGGCATTTGTAAAAGTATTATTATAAAAATACCCATTAAGCCAGTCTAGAGTTTTATTAAATGTTTGTGTGATGAAACCATAACGAGAAACAACTAAAAGGCGATTATTTGCTTCATTTTTTGCTAATACTAGCCAGTCAATAGAATAAGTATTAGTATTATGTCCATAGCCTGATTGTGGTTTATATTTACCCATTTCTACATAATCACCAACTTTTGCATTTGCAAATGGATTTGGTGTATTATCTTCAGTGTTTCCGTTGTCGCCAGTATTATCTCCAATATTAAGATCTATCCATAAAGCAGGACGAATTGCATTTTTAGTATTATAAGTATGCCAATAGAAAGCTCCATTGTCAGCCACATTATATACATAATTATTATAATCGGGAAGAGGTGAACGCAACCACCAATAACAATGACCAGAACTATTGTTAGAAGCTCCTTGTTTTATTGCATATGCAGTTGCTGTGCAATATCTTGCTGTACCCTCAAGATATTGTTCTACCTCAGGTTTACTCAACAAAAATACATTATAATTATTACTATTATTATCAATATCTACAGACTTTATATAATTCTTTTCTGTATCGTTAAACGCTCCGTTATAAAAATCACCATTTAGCCATTGGCAAATAGCACTGTTGTGCCAAATATTTGAACTCGAATCAAAATTCTTGTTATCAAGACTATAGCGAGAAACAACTAAAACTTTATTATTTGTATTGTCTATTCTTAATACTTTCCATTCAATAGGCTTAACTTCTTCTGTTTCAGTCTGTGGATAACTCCCCATTTCTACATAATCACCAACTTTTGCGTTTGCAAATGGATTTGGTGGTATATTTCCAGTATTGTCTCCGCTGTTTCCAGTGTTGTCTCCACTGCTTCCAGTGTTGTCTCCACTGTTTCCAGTATTGTCTCCACTGTTTCCAGTGTTGTTTCCACCGTTTCCAGTGTTGTCTCCGCTGTTGCCAGTATTGTCTCCGCTGTTTCCAGTGTTGTCTCCACTGTTTCCAGTGTTGTCTCCACTGTTTCCAGTGTTGTCTCCACTGTTTCCAGTGTTGTCTCCACTGTTTCCAGT
>JBGUKW010000212.1:0-7415 GCA_045114665.1 Candidatus Xenobia bacterium
ATCATATTCTAAATTTGCGACTATGTTGGAATACCCGCTCTTAAATAAATCCGAACTTTTTTCAAAAGATACAATTAATTTACAATCTTTATCTATTTTATCATAATTGCCATTTTTCAAAAAAACAATTTTATCATCTTGATATATATAATCAGATAAATTTGGAATCAATTCAGAACCTTTTACAAAAACAGATAATGTTGCAGAATCAACTTTATTTTTTTCTTCCAATGTTGTATGACCACTATAATACAACATGGCTGGATATATTATTACAGGAAAGATAATCAAACTGACAATTAGACCAAAAGTCCTGACAATTTCTTTAATTTCTCTTAAATATAGTTTAGTAATTATTCTAAAATCCATAATTATTTTTCACTTTTTTCTGGGCTGTAAAAAAGTAAATAGTTTGTTATCTGCTATCGCAACTTTTTGGGTGTAAAGAGGAATTAACGAAAATCAATTTTTAGTTCATAATAATTGCAAAATTAATAACAAAAATTGATTTTCCTAAAAAAGACACCTCACAAAAGTTGTTCATTTAGAGTTTTTTCACAGCCACGAAAATTCTTTTCCCTTTATAAATTCTGACTATGTACTATACTGTTCAATATTTTTCAAAAAACACTGTGTCAAATCATCGCAATTAAATTGTTTTTTTAGATCATCTGTTGAGCCATTAGAAATTAATTTTCCATTATACAAAAAAATTATTTTATCCGATAATTTTTCTATTTCATCCATTGCATGAGCAGAATATAAAACAGTTTTCCCATTCTCTTTAGCATTTTTTACAAGCCAAAGAATATGTCTTCTTGCAAGAATATCAAGTCCATTTGTAGCTTCATCTAAAATTAAAATATTTGGATCATTTATCATAGCCCTTGCAATAGATATTTTTTGTTTCTCCCCTGTTGATAAATTTTTGCAAATTCTATTTTCTATCTTTTTAAAATCGAGAATTTCAGAAAGTTCATCAATCCTCTTTAAAGCCAAATCTTTTTCCATTCCATATAATTCAGCAAAAAATAAAAGAAGCTCCTTTCCTGTTAAACGCTCATAAATGGAAGTTTCGGATGATAAAAAGCCTATATTTTTTTTATTTTCCTCTCCATATTTAGAATTATCCAATCCATTTATTTTTACAGTACCAGATGTTGGAGATATTAACGACGAAATTATTCTTAAAAGAGTAGTTTTTCCAGCTCCATTAGGACCAACAATTCCAACAATCTCTCCTTTTTTACAGGAAAAAGAAACATTATCAAGTACAGTTAAAGGACCTTTTTTTAAATCATAAAAGACTTTTGACACATTTTCTAACGATATAACTAAATTATTTTCAATATTACTCATAAATTGTAAAATTTATCAAAGAAAGATAAAATCCCTTTAAAAGCAGGGAATAAAGATTAAAATAACGAAAAA
This sequence comes from Candidatus Xenobia bacterium, assembly GCA_045114665.1. Lineage (GTDB taxonomy): Bacteria > Vulcanimicrobiota > CADAWZ01 > CADAWZ01 > CADAWZ01 > CADAWZ01. The sequence continues at coordinate 1,432 of JBGUKW010000212.1, forward strand.
ATTAGATAAATATAAAAATGTTCAAAAAAGGAAGTTTAAATATGTCTGATGATTTTATGAATTCGTTAATTGAACAGAGAAGAAAAAGGGAAGAAAATAAAACTTCTGATTCGCCTTTATCTGATTTCTCCGACTTAGATATGTTATTCGGCTCAAAAGGTTCAAGCAAAGCAGAAGATAACAATATCACACAACAAACAAGTATTCCAGAAATTAAAAAGGTAACTCCTGCTATTGGACTTGATTTAAAGCAAAACAATTTACAACAAGGACAAATAGCTTCTCTTTCTGTCCAACAAATGAGAGCGATGCCAGCTCAACCACAAGATAGACCGAAAACATTATCAACCATGCAAACAGGTCAGATGACATCTTCTTCTGTACAACAAGCAAGAGCTATACCTATTCAGCCACAAGAGAGACAGAGGATGATGCAGGTACAGCAAGGACAGATGCTCTCTCCAAATATGCAACAAATGAGAGCTACAACTCCTCCCCCACAGGACAGACAGAGAATGTTGCAACAAATGCAGGCACAGCAAGGGCAAATTTCACCTGCTCAGCCTAGAGCAACTCAACCATTACCAACACAAGATAGGCACAGAATGTTGCAACAAATGCAAAATCAGCAAATGTCTTCCATGTTACAACCTGGTCAACAAAGACTGAGACAAGCACCTACTACTACTCAATTACAAGATAGACAGAGAATGTTGCAACAGATGCAGGCACAACAGGGACAAATTTCACTTACTCAACAAAATGTTGCACAAGTTCAAAAAACAGCACAACCTACATCTATGCTCAATCAGCAGAAATCGATGGTTGCCACAAGTGGAATAAAAGCCCCTGTAGCACCACCTGTAGCAACAAAACCTGAAGAAATATCAATAAATTTAGAGAAAAAGCAAGATATTTCTCAAATAATGGCTCAAGAAATAAAGCAAAATACAGAACATTCTCCAAAAGTAAATGAAAATATAGAAGCTCCCAAAACAATAGATCAAACATTAGCGACAGAAGAACCAATAAAATTATTTGATTCTACCCCTTCAACTTCTAATGCTGGTAATTCAAGAAGTATAATTGAATCTGCTCGAAGAGCCAGTATGCAAAAAAGAGCAATGGAAAATACTGGAGTAGCTGGCAGAACAAGAATGTCTCCTGCTTCTGCAGGATTACTTGCTGAAATGAGAGGAATGGGACAAGCTCAAAAACCTGCTCAACCTCAAGTTCCTGCTATCCAAAATATAAAAGTTGACGATCCTTCAATTTCAGATGAAGTTGACAGACTTTTGAAACAAATTGGCGAATTCCATGAAATTAGTGATAGATTAAATGAAGAAATAGATACATTAAAAAGACAACAAACACAAATAACACAATTTATAACAGTATTTTTTAACCAAGATACTGTTGAAAATGCACTTGACACAATATTTTCATCAATTAAAAACTTCATGAAATGTGATGCTCTTGAATTCATGTATCTCGATGAACCTCAAGGACTTATCTTCTTGTATTCATTGACAAATGATGGAATATTTCAGTGGGAAGATTATGTCTCATACAAAGGCACAGATTTTGAGCCTGTAATTGCTGCACAACAGCCAGATATTGTGAATGATCTTTCATTAAAAGAAGCATATCCTGTTTCTGGAATTGCAGAAAGTTTTGGATTGCGTTCCTTATTGCGAGTTCCATGTGCATCTGCAGAAAGTTTTGTTGGATATCTCGACATATTTGCAAAAGATCCATCTGCATATTCAGAAGAAGAACAACAAAAAGCGTCAACTTATGCAATAGCAGCAGCATTTTTCTTTGAAAATATGTTCCTCAAAGAAAAACTCAGTTATATAAGAAAAAGCTCTCGTCCAAAACCAGACAGAGATTATTTGAATATGACTGAATATCTAAAACAGCAGTTTGACAAGCCACTTGATGAAATAAATGAAAATGCAGACAATACTCTAAAGCCTAAAAACGGCAAATTGATGTCAAAACAATATGAATTTTTACAAAACATCAAAGGCGAAGTAACATTCATAAAAAAATGTTCTCTATATTTGAGAGAATATCTCGAATTTACAGCAGATCAAAAACAGCCTAATATAACGAGAGTTGACATCAAAAAGTTAGTAAAAGATGTTGACAAGAGAATGAAAAAAGATGTTGAAGATAAATCTGTAAGATTGATGATTGAACATGAAAAAAATCCACCACAAATACTTGCGGATTACAACTGGATGCTTCGTATATTACTTGCACTTTTAGACAATGCACTTGAAGCAACAGAAATAAATAAATCTTTCAGATTGAGTGTTGACACAACATCTGATCCTGAATATGCTGAATTTGGTGTATATGACAATGGAAAAGATCAAATCATGTCAGGAGACTACACAAATATATTTACACCATTTGGCACACTTTCAACAAAAGCAAATAAAAAGAGAACAAGGCTTTTCTTAAATTTGCCACTTGTTAAAATGTATGTTGAAAGAATGAATGGTATAATAACTGTAGACTCACAAAAAGAAGACACTATGTTTTCTGTAAAAATTCCAATAGCAAAAAGAAGATAATATGAAAATTTATGGAATTGTTGGCTATCCATTAAAAGAAACTTTATCCCCTGTAATACATAACAGAGCATTTAAAGAAAATAAAATAGATGCTGAATATAGAATATTTAAATGTAAAACAGAAAAAGATATAAATATTTTATTAAAAGAAAAAAAAATAAGTGGATTTAATGTAACAATTCCACACAAAAATAATATTTTACAGTTTCTCGATACAACATCTGAAAAAGCAAAATATTCAGGTGCTGTAAATGCAGTTAAAATATTGGATAATGGAAAAATATTTGGAGATAATTTTGATATAGATGGATTTACAGAATCCTTTTCAAAATGTCAACAGATAAAAAATGGCAATTTTATAATATTGGGTTGTGGAGGAAGTGCAAGAGCAGTCTATTATTCTCTTGCTTCTAATGGTGCAGATAAAATAACAATCAGTGCAAGAAACACAAAAAAAGCAGAAGATATGCACAGTTATTTTGACACCTATTTTCCAAAAGTAATAAAAAATATAACATCTTTTGGAGATATTTCAAACGAGGTAAAAAATTGTAACGGGCTAATAAATTGCACTCCCTGCACAATGCAAGGATTTGAAGATACATTTAAATTTACAATTCCTGAAAATATTGAAAAAAAATGTTTTGTATTCGATCTCGTATATGTTCCACAGAATACAAAACTTATTGAAAATGCAAAATATTTGGGATTAAATTCAAAATGTGGTCTTGAAATGCTTTTAATACAGGCATTAAAATCTTTTGAAATGTGGACTAACAAAACATTTGATATAATTGAAATTTTTCAATACTTAAAAAATGATAAATGGAAAAATCTTCGTTCCTAGATAAATTTAGGAGAAAAAAATTTGGAGTAAAAAATGTATTTTCTAACAGCAGGAGAATCACATGGCTATAGCATTACAGGAATTTTAGAAGGATTACCTGCTGGTTTTCAAATAAACATTGAATCAATTATAAATACATTAAGATTGCGACAAAATGGCTATGGTCGTGGAAACAGAATGAAAATTGAAACAGATGTTCCAATTTTTACATCTGGATTGATTGATGAAAAAACTTATGGAGCTCCAATTTCCTTTTATTTAAAAAATAAAGCTCCTGAAAAATGTGGACGAAACTTAAAAATTCCTCGCCCAGGTCATTCTGATTTGTCAGGTTCTATAAAATACAATCTTAAAGATTTATCACTGCCTGCTGAATGTAGAGGCGGAAGAAAAACAGTAGTAATAACAGTTTTAGGTGAAATCGCAAGACAATTTCTTGAAAAATTTGGAATAAAAATACTTGGATATACCATTTCAATAGGTAAAATATATTCTCTTGAAAATGAAGAATTTGACTGTGAAACTAAAAGAAAATATGCAGAAAATTCATCTTTGAGGTTAATATCAAAATCAAAAGAACAAGAAATTAAAGAACTTATAGACAGAACAGAAAAAGATGGAGATACACTCGGGGGCAAAATAAAAATAATTGCAGAAAATGTTCCAATAGGTCTTGGTGATTTTTCACAATGGGATAAAGGTCTTGACTCTCGTTTATCTTCTGCATTGTTTTCCATTCCTTCTATTAAAGCTGTTTCATTTGGAAAAGGTTTCAATTCTTCAGAAATGTTTGGAAGTGAATATCAAGATAAAATATATAAAAATGCAAAAAGAAAAACTAACAATGCAGGAGGAATAGAAGGAGGTATTTCTAACGGAGAAAATATAGAAATTATTGTTTCGATGAAACCTATTCCAACTGTAAAAAAAGGTATTGATTCAATAAATTTAGAGACTAATTTAGAGACAAAGACAGAATATATAAGATCTGATACTTGTGCTGTTCCAGCCTGTGCTATAGCCTGTGAAGCTATGACATCTTTAATGCTATTAGAAGCATTTTTAGAGCGATTTGGCTGTAACACTTATGAAGATACTTTAAGAAATTTTAAAACAATACAAAAAAAAATTTTGAGACGGATTAAAGGGTGAAAAAAAATATATATTTAACTGGATTTATGGGTACAGGAAAAAGCACTGTTGGAAAACAACTTGCAAAAGCAACAGGCAAAAAATTCATAGATACAGATAGAGAAATAGAAAAAAAATTTTCAATGAGTATTAATTCCATATTTGATAAAAAGGGAGAGGAATTTTTCAGACAAGAAGAAAAAAAGCTTGTTGAAGAACTTTCTAAAAAATCAAATATGGTTATTTCTACAGGTGGCGGAACTATTGTTGACAACGAAAATTTTGATAAATTAAAGTCAACAGGTATAATGATATGCCTTTGTACTGATAAAGAAGAACTTATAACACGATTAAAAAGAACAAATAAAAGACCTCATCTGAGAGGTGGAAATATAGAAGAAAAAATTAATAAAATATTGACTGAACGAGAAGAAGTATTCAATAAGATCAAAATAAGAATCAATACAACTAATATGACACCAAGAGAAGTTGTAAATAAATTACTCAGTCTTTTAAAAATAAAACAAGATATATTATTTAAATCTCAATATATGGAAGAAGAAATATATATAGACTAAAAAAGTGCTTGTTAATAATAAACAAGCACTTTTATTTTCAGCTTAACTAAATATCATTAATATGCTCTTGCAAAATATAGATAAGAATGTGCTTCCTTACCACAATAACAACATTTTCCTTCGCCCTTTTCTGTTTTAGAAATACATCTTGGAGTTGTAGAAGTCAAATCACCAAACTTTTCAGCACATGCTTCATCTCCACACCAAAGTGTTTTATAGAATCCTTTTCTTCCCTCTTTTTGATGGTTCAATACATCTTCAACAGAAGAAGCATCAAAAATATGTGAATCAAAATAGGATTTTGCACGATCAAAAAATTTCTTTTGGATATTATTCAACAACTCATCTATTTTTTCAACAGGATTATCAAGTGGAAGAACGAGTTTGCCCTCGCCTATTCTTGGAGAAACTGTGATCTGGTTCTTTTCAATATCCTTTGGTCCAATTTCTATTCTCATTGGAACACCTTTCATTTCCCATTCATTGAACTTCCAACCTGGTTTATATTCATCTCTATCATCAATTTCAACTCTGAAATGTTCATCTAATTTCTTTTTGAGTTCTGTAGCTTTTTCCATGACAAGTTCTTTATTTCCATAGAAAATAGGAACAATAACAATTTGAGTTGGGGCAACTTTTGGAGGGAATGCAAGACCTCTGTCATCTCCATGCATCATGATCAATGCTCCCATTATTCTTGTCGAAACACCAAATGAAGTCTGATATGGATATTTTTCTACATTGTCATCATCTAAAAACTTGATGTCAAAAGCCTTTGCAAAATGCTGACCTAAATTGTGAGAAGTTCCAGATTGCAATGCTTGACCATCTGGCATTAATGCC
>JBGUKW010000213.1:0-17205 GCA_045114665.1 Candidatus Xenobia bacterium
CAGGATATATAATAGAATCCAATATAAGCCAGCGATCTAAATCTATCAAAAAGACAATAATAAGAAAACAAAAAAAGAAAAAATAATAAAAATATGATAGACTAAAACCACCTAAATTATAAAAAAGCAAACATGACAGACAAGCAGTTATAAATTCAACAACGGCATATCTACAAGAAAATGAACTTCCACAGTCATGGCATTTTCCTTTTAGAAAAATATATCCTAAAATTGGAATATTAAAATACCATTTTATAATCTCTCCACATGAAAAACAAGAAGACGATGGTGAAACAATAGACCTTCCAGCTGGAACTCGATATGCACATACATTTAAAAAACTTCCAATCAAAGCTCCAAAAATAAATGCAAAAAAAAGCGAGACTGGAGAATCATGTGTAAAAAGAATAAAATATAAATTATTCAAAAACAAATCAAAATTCATAATAATAAATATAAAAAGGCAACGGATAAAACCGTTGCCTAAAAATCAAACTAAATACAATAACAACTAAGGAAGACTTACTGTATATTTAGCAGCATCACTACTATCACTTGCCAATGGACAAACAAGACCGACTTGAGAATCGAATTGTGGGAACTTTGTATCCTTAACACCAGCTTGTCTGTGGTCACCTGATGTGCAGAGTAAGTAATAATAATCAGGATTTGATTTCATTGTATAGGTGTAAGTAGTACCAGGAGTCAAAGGACACTCTGGAAGAACTTTCATGTAGCCTTCTGATCTAATTGCAGAATATTCTCCAGGATATCTACCATTGTGGTCAGCTGCATACATTTCACAAGCTGTACCAAGGTTCTTCAAGTTTGATTTACAAGCTGTGAGCTGTCCTTGAGCACGAGCTTTTACGAAGTTTGGTACGAGGATAGCTGCGAGAATAGCTATGATAGCGATAACGATCATGAGCTCGATAAGAGTAAAACCTTTTTTATTGAGTTTCTTCATTTTGGTTTCTCCTTTTAAAAAATTTATAAAATTATTATAACAATGTGAGAAAACTCACGAACATATTATAACACAAAATAAAAATAAATCAAGTAAATTTCAATTTTTTTTTATTTTTTTTTACATTTGACCAACGAGTTGATATAGAGGCATAAATACTGAGACAACGATAAATCCTACAATACCACCCATGCCTACAATCATTATAGGCTCAAGCATTGATGTAAGAGAAGAAAGCATATAATCAACCTCTGTATCATAGAAATCTGCGATTTTTGAAAGCATAGCATCCAAGTTACCAGTTTCTTCACCGACAGATACCATTTGAGTAACCATAGGAGGAAAAATACCACTTGCTCCAAGAGGTGCAGCAATATTTTCACCTTCTCTAATACTATCTCTAACTTTATTAATAGTCTTTGCAATAACTTCGTTTCCAGAAGCAGAACCCACAATTTCAAGAGATTGCATGATAGGAACACCAGAAGAAAGCAAAGTACCTAAAGTTCTACAAAAACGAGAAATAGCAACTTTCTTATTGAGAATACCAAATACAGGTACATTCAATTTGAGAGTATCAAACATTTCTCTTCCTTGTTGAGTCTTTCCAAATTGGGTCAAGAATACAGAAATAAGGAAAATACCTACTACTAAACCAGCGATGACCCAAATATTTTGGAAGGCTTTAGTAACACTCATCAAAATCTTAGTTGGTAATGGTAAATCAAGAGCCATGCCCTCAAACAAGTTAACGAATGTAGGCAAAATATATGTTACAAGAAAAATAACAATACCTATAGCCATGACCAAAATAACGACAGGATAAGTAAGAGCTGCTTTAACTTTTTTCTTTAAATTGTAATCTTTTTCCATAAAGCCAGCAAGACGTTCGAGAACTTCATCAAGCACACCGCCCATTTCACCAGCTTTGACCATACTTATATAAAGTGGAGAAAAGATATCTTTGTGTTTACCTAAAGCATTTGAAAGAGTAGAACCACCTTCTACATCTTTTCTAACAGTTATCAAAACTTGTTGTAAAGTTTTATCTTCTGTCTGTTCGCCTAAAATATCGAGACAACGAACCATGGCCAAACCTGCATTGATCATTGTTGCAAATTGACGAGAAAAAACGGTTAAAGCCTGTTCATCAACTCTATGGAATGCTGATAGAATGGAAGGACCACCCTTTGCATCAGTCTTCTCTCTTATATCAATAACGGCATATTGGCGATCCTGAAGTATCTTATTTGCCTCATTAATATTTCGAGCTTCAATTCTATCTCTTTTCATCTGCCCATCACGGGTTTTTGCTTCATAAACAAAAATTGGCATTACTTCAAACCTCCGTTTGCCAATATTTTAAGAAATAAAATCTTTGACTGTAGGAACATCTTATTAGAAGTCCTACAGTCAAATAAAAACGACTAAATTTTTGTGAGTTTTGCTGTTACTACAATAGCAAGTGGAACGAGCCACCACCACATTGAACCGAAAAGTTCCACAATAACACCTCCTTATAATTATTCATGAAACAAAATAGAATAAAAAGAATTACTTTTTATCATCTTTTCATTGAACTTGTACGACCTCTACCAGATGCAAGTGCACTTTCAATCATTCTCTTTAATTCATCTTGGTGAGTTGTACGAGCAAGAGCTTCTTCTTCAGTAATCTGCTTAGATGTACAAAGATCAAGCAAAGATTGTTCCATTGTTTTCATTCCATATTTTGAACCTGTTTGAATTGTATTATAAATTTGATGTGATTTTCCTTCTCTTATTAGAGATTTAAGTGCAGGTGTTGCTAAAAGTATTTCAATAGCAGGAACACGACCTATACCACTTGCATGTGGAATAAGTTGCTGACAGAATACAGCTTCAAGAACTCCAGCCAACTGAACTTTTGTCTGTTGTTGTTGGTGTGGAGGGAAAATATCTATAATTCTGTCGATTGTCTGAGAAGCATCTGATGTATGGAGTGTTCCAAAAACAAGATGTCCTGTTTCTGCTGCAGTCAAAGCTCCAGAAACTGTTTCAAAATCACGCATCTCACCAATTAGAATGACATCTGGGTCTTCTCTCAATGTTCCTTTAAGAGCATTTGTCCAACTCTGAGTGTCATGACCAATTTCTCTTTGGTTAATCATGGCTTTTTTATGTGGGTGTACATATTCAATAGGATCTTCAATTGTTATGATATGTACTGCTCTTGTTGAATTGATTATATCCAACATACAAGCAATTGTTGTTGATTTTCCAGCACCTGTTGCACCAGTAACCAAAACTAAGCCATTAGGACGAGAAACAACTTCTTCGATAAGCTCAGGAAGTCTCAACTCTTCACGTGTTGGAATACTTCCAGTTATAGAACGAAGTGTTGATCCTACATACCCTCTCTGGCGAAAAACATTGACCCTAAAACGACCAAAACCTCTTACAGCGTGTGAGCAATCGAGTTCCCAAGTTTTCTCAAATTTTTCTCTCTGTTTATCATTGAGAATACTATATACAAGACGCTTTGTATCATCTGGCATCAATCTTGGAAATTCAGTGTGAACAAGTTTTCCATTCAATCTAAGAATAGGTGGCAATCCAACTGTAAGATGAAGATCTGAAGCCTTACGCTCAATGGTCAATCTCATCAATTCTTCCATTGTTACTTTTAACATTGACTCAGCCATTTGGAATATCTCCTTTAAATTGTTTTGTTATATACTAAATTTCTACTATATATACTATATAAAATACTAAATTTCCTGACCTTCGATGAATACGACTCTGAGACATTCCTCAATTGTCGTGATTCCGTCGAGAACCTTTCTTAGACCGTCGTCAGGCATTGTTTTCATTCCTTCTTCAATAGCACACTGACGAATTTCTGCTGTTGAACATCTCTGAAGAATAAGTGATCTAATTCTATCTGACATAACAAGAAGTTCATGGATTCCAGTTCTTCCCTTATAACCAGACATCTTACAAGTATCACAACCTCTGCCTTTATAGAATGTAATTTCAGAATCAGTATATGCTGCAAGTCCAAACTTTCTGATAGATTCCATTGGAGGAACATAAGCTTCTTTACAATTTGGACATATAGTTCTTGCAAGACGTTGAGCAAGAACACAGATAAGAGATGATGAGCAGAGGAATGGTTCAATACCCATTTCAATAAGACGAGTTACAGCACCAGATGAATCATTAGTGTGGAGTGTTGACAAGACCAAGTGTCCTGTAAGAGCAGATTCAACAGCAATTGTTGCAGTTTCACCATCACGAATCTCACCGACCATGATAATATCAGGGTCTTGACGAAGGAAAGAACGAAGAGCAGAAGCAAATGTTAGACCTGCTTTATTGTTCTGCTGAACTTGGTTAATTCCAGCAATCTGATATTCGACAGGGTCTTCTACAGTCATGATATTTACACCTACGGTATTAAGTCTATTCAAAACTGAATAAAGAGTTGTTGATTTTCCTGAACCTGTAGGACCTGTTACAAGAACCATTCCATAAGGTTTATCGACCATATTTTCAAGCTGTGCTTGAATTTCAGGATAGAATCCCAATTTTCCAAGACCTATCATGACAGAACCTCTGTCGAGAATTCTCATAACAACCTTTTCGCCATGGACACAAGGTAATGTAGAAACACGAAGATCATATTCACGACCATCATGTTTTAAGTGGATTTTTCCATCCTGAGGAATACGACGTTCTGCAATATCCAAACTTGACATAATTTTGATACGAGAAACCATAGGTGCTTGAATATGTTTAGGTGGTTGCATGACCTCATGCAAAACACCATCAACACGATATCTAACACGAACAGATTTTGCATCTGGCTCAATATGAATATCAGATGATTTATCATTTATAGCCTGTGAAATTATAAGGTTAACAACACGGACAATAGGAGCTTCATCAACAAGTTTTGTCAACTCATCGAGAGAAACTTCTTCTTCTGCATTGTCATCAACTTCCATATCTCCAAAATCAGCTGCACTAATGTCTTTTACTGTATCTTCAACCTCAGCAAGATCGGTGGATCCAAATTGAGTTCCAATTACTTTTTTAAGAGAAGATTCAGTAGCAATAACAGGTTCAATATCATATCCTGTTACAAGTCTGATATCATCTATAGCAAGAATATCAGCAGGGTCTGCCATAGCTAAGCGAATTCTGTTATCAACAAGATCTACAGCAATTACATTATATCTTTTCGCAAGATTATCTGGAATTGTTTTCACTATATCTGGATTTAATTCCATATTATCAAGATCTACGAAATCAACATTTAACTGAAGTCCCATCATCTCAGTTACATCTTTATCAGTTACGAATCCCATACCAACAAGAATTTTTGTAACTGGATCACCTGTCTTAGCTGCTTGATCTTGAGCTCTTGAAAGCTGACGCTCAGTTATAAGCCCATTCTCAATGAGAAGCTCCTCTATTTCTTTTTTCCTTAAACTCATAATTCCACCAACTTAATTATAAATTTATTTTATTTTTTTATTTTGAAAAAACCCTATTTGAGGATTTTCATAATAACATTTTCAACATTTGATGAAGGAAGAATTGAAATCAACATATTATAACTAATTCCTTCATACTTATAAGTTGTACTTCCATTTTGAAGAATATTTTTCTTCAAAATATCAAGATTTGATATAGTTTTTATGTAGGATATCAATCCTTTATTAATATCATTAGGAATAGACATAACTTCTTGTTTATTATCATTTTCTACATAATATACAATGCCACAATCTGGTTTTTCATCACAAATAATCCTAATTTCAGAAATCTTATCTTTCATCGCTACATCAATAATAAGCCTAAAAAACCTTACAACAGGTGCTACATCAACAAGCTCATTCATTTCATCAATATCTATTTCTTCTTCAGCAAAGATCGGAAGATCCAAATTGAGTTCCAATTACTTTTTTAAGAGAAGATTCATTAGCTATAACAGGTTCAATATCATATCCTGTTACAAGTCTGATATCATCTATTGCAAGAATATCCCTTGGATTTGCCATAGCTAAGCGGATTCTGTTATCAACAATATCCACAGCAATTACATTATATCTTTTTGCAAGATTTTCTGGAATTGTTTTCACTATATCTGGATTTAATTCCATATTATCGAGATCTACGAAATCGACATTTAACTGAAGTCCCAGTATCTTAGTTAGGTCTTTATCGGTTATAAATCCCATACCAATAAGAATATCTGTAATTGGAAGAGAAGAACCAGTTACTTGTTCTTGTGCAATTGAGAGCTGTTTTTCTGTTATAAAACCATTTTCAATAAGCAACTTTTCAAGTTGTCCCTCAGAAACATCCACTATAGTTTCATAAGATTCCGAATGATTAATTTTTTCTTTTTTATAAGAATCAAAATTATTCTTTATTCCTAAAAGCTTTAATAAGAATTTTAACAAAACCTTCAATTAGCCCTTTCCAATTTTAACCTAAATATATGTTTTCTGCAATATATTATTATTTTCCTTCGTTTGTTGAACCGTTTGTTAAATTTGTTTTAGGTTTTTTATCAACAGAACATTCTGAAGTCTCATCAAAAACAGGAATCAATCCTTTTTTTCTTGGTCCAGAAAGCAATATTTTTTCCATGGTTCTCTGCAAGATAGTTATATAAAATTCTCTTTTATCAACAGGGACAACAAGTATTGTCAAAAACCCCATGCGATTACCCCCCAAAACATCTGTAAAAACTTGATCTCCTATTACAACTGTTTTATCTGGTACAGTATCTAGTATTTTTAAGGCATCTATAAATGCCTTTTTTCTTGGTTTTATAGCCCTAAAAACAAAAGGAATATTAAGGAGATCGGAAAAAAATTTTACCCTTCCCCTCAAAAGACAATTAGAAACAATACACAATTTAAAACCAAGTGATTGGGCTTTTTTTATCCAATCTTTAACAGCTTCAGTTATTGCTTTTGTTTTCCAACTTACCAGAGTATTATCAAGGTCTAGTATAATAGATTCAAACCCTAAAGTTTTTAAACGTTCAAGGTTTATATTTTCTACCCTATCAATAGAAAAATCTGGCAGAAACATTTTTAGATTAAATAGCATATTTATTATATTCCCATCAATAAAGAACGAATTTTGGTTGTTATCAAATCTATAGCAACTTCATTTTGACCACCTTCAGGTACAATTATATCAGCATACCATTTAGAAGGCTCTACAAATTGCATGTGCATTGGTCTAACTACATTCATATACTGGTCTATGACACTGTCAACAGATCTTCCACGTTCCATTATATCTCTTTTTAGCCTTCGTATAAATCTGACATCAGAAGGAGCATCAACAAAAATTTTAATATCCAAAAGATCTCTTAAAATAGGGTCTTCAAGGACTAAAATTCCCTCTACAATAATAATCTCACCTGGTTCAATGTGAATAGAATCCTTCTGTCTTGTATATGTTATATAAGAATAGACAGGCAAATCAACAGAATGACCTAAAGAAAGTTGTTTTATATGCTCTTTCAAAAGCTCATTGTCAAAAGCAGAAGGATGATCATAATTGACCAACTTTCTCTCAGCTAAAGAAATATTTCCTTGGTCTTTATAATAAGCATCTTGTGGAAGCATTATTACGCGATCATCTGGAAAAGAACTAATTATTTTTTTTACAACTGTCGTCTTGCCAGACCCTGTACCTCCAGCAATTCCTATAACTGTTTTTTTCAAATTTCCCTCCGCTATTATATTTATTTCTACTTTTTTATAAAAAATCCGCCAAATAAATAACATTATGTTATATATTTTTTAAAATTTTCAAATTTCACTATTTGAAGACGAATTACTCAAACGGTCTAAATAACTTCTCAATATAATTGAAGCAGCAACTTGATCATTCTCAAGTTTTCTCTTTGCCCTTGACATACCTGATTCTATGAGCATTTTTTCTGCTTCTCTTGTGGAAAGTCTTTCATCTTGCCAAACTACATCTATAGAAAAAAGATTAGCAACTTGCTCACCAAAAGAAATACAATGTTCAGCTTGGGGACCTATTGTTCCATCCATATTTTTTGGAAGTCCAACAACGACAGTTCCTATATCATTTTCTTTTATTAGCTCTCCTACTCTTTCCAAGGCTTTTTTGGTATTTGAAGCATTTATAAAACCTGATGGATTTGCAGAAATTCCCAAAATATCACTAATTGCAACACCTATCTTTCTTTTTCCAACATCAAGAGCAATTACCTTCTTTTTTAACATAATAAAAAGCCTTTCATCTATTAAGAAATCAACAACTTTGCCGATTTTATTTCTGAAGAAATACCTAAATTAAACATCAAATATCTTCTTAAAAAAAGCTCTGCCTCTAAAAAAATCATATTTGAATAATTCTTCTTTAAAACAGATACTTTACAACTATCTAAAGAATTTAAAAAACTCAATAATTTTGCTGAAATAAAAAATGAAGAATTATTATTTTTACCACATTCATGGCAAGTAAAAATTCCATCATTAAAACTTAAATATCCTCCCTTAAAATTTTCATTAAATCCACATTTTGAACATAATTTTAAAGAAGGTTTTAATCCCAAAATTTTAATTAAATTCATGAGAACAGTTGGAACTATTTCTTTTCCCATTCCCATTGAAAGTGCTAAAAATATTTTTTTCAACAAATTATATATATTCTTATCTGGAATAAAAAATGGAGTTACCATATAAATTATTTCCAAAAAATATTCAGCACACAAAATTTGATCATAATTTTCAATAATTTTTGAATAACTACAAAATACATCTGATTCAATACATTTATCAAAATTACGACCTTTTTTTAATAAAAAAATATATTCAGAAAAAAGTTCAAGTTCTTCAACTCTAAATCTATTTCTTACTTTCTTTTTGTCAACTATAATTTTTATTTTTCCATAATCAGGTGTAAAAACAAATACAATGCTTTGCTTATCACCATAAGGCATTTTCTTTAAAACAATTCCTAATGTCTTATAAGTCATAACTCTATCACAAAAAAACGGCAGAATAAGATAATTCTACCGTTTTTTGTACCCTCTACAAAGTTATTCTACAATTTCAGCTTTTTCAGCTTCAACGATAGCAATACCAGCACTTGCTCCAATTCTTGAAGCTCCTGCTTCAATCATTGCCTTAGCTGTTTTGTAATCTCTTATTCCACCAGAGGCTTTTACGCCCATATCTGGTCCAACAGTTTTTCTCATCAAACTGACTGCTTCAACAGTTGCTCCACCTTTTGAAAAACCAGTAGATGTTTTTACAAAATCAGCTCCTGCTTCTTTACAAATTTCACAAGCCTTTACTATTTCTTCATCTGTCAAAAGACATGTTTCCAAAATAACTTTTACAAGTCTTCCAGCTGCTGCGTCAACAACTGCTTCAATATCTTTTTTGACTATATCATAATTTTTGGCTTTTATAGCACCGACATTTATAACCATGTCAACTTCATCTGCTCCAAAAGCTACTGCATCTCTTGTTTCTTCTGCTTTTACAAATGTTGAAGAAGCACCAAGAGGGAATCCTATTACAGTACAAACTTTTACTGGAGAATCTTTGAGTTCAGCATGTGCTAATTTTACATAGAATGGATTTACACATACTGAAGCAAAATTAAATTCCTTTGCTTCTCCACAGAGTTTTACTATCTGTTCTGGTGTAGCTTCTGGTTTTAACAAAGTATGGTCTATATATGAAGCTATTACTGATTTCTTCTTTGAACAACAACAGCAACAGTCGCTTTTTTCAACAATTCCCCAAGTATCAGGAGTTATATAAGCAGCATTTGCTTCATCTGCATCGACATGCATTTCTGGTGCAAAATTGCTCTTTACTCTTACATAAACTCTGTCAAATACGAGTTTTCTATCGCCATCAACATATACTTTAGCCCAATCGCCATTCTTGAATCCCCATGCTTTTCCTGTTGGTTCATCAAGGTGAATATGTCTTTGTGCAATTATAACTCCATTTCTCTCAATACTTCCGCAAGGACCAGTAATTTTTACAGTACCTGAACCTTCAAGATCTCCTGAATCTCTCAATGGAATATTTTTAAGTCCAAGTGTATATGTATCTGTTTTAGAAATCTCAATCTGTGTATATTTACGGATAGGACCTAAAATTCTGACTTTTGGGAAACAACCTTTCGGACCTTCAATTTTTACAAATTGTTCAGAAGCAAACTCGCCAGGTTGAATCAAATCACCATTTTCTTTTTTTACGAGTTCAAAACCTTTTCCAAAAAGAATATCAAGGTCTTCTCTTGTTACATGAAGATGTCTTGCTGAAGAATTGATTTTAATTTTTCTTTCCAATTTTTTTACTCCTTCCCCCCCTATTTTTTTCTCCTAAATTTTATTTAAGAGCGAATGCTTCAGAAGGGGGTAATTTTTTAAAAATTCTAACGAATTTTTAACTTTTTCTATATAGTTGTTTTTTCTATCTTTAGAGTTTCAATAAAATAAAATACTATATGCAATGTGGCGGAACCTGATCATGTTCAAGCCAATATAGAAGTTTTTCCGCATGAAGCCTTACAGATTGAACAGAATCTTTTATGAGAGGTCTAATCAAATTAACTGACCTTTCTTTTCCAAATCTTGCTATTGCATAAGCTGCTAAAGTACGTATTTTATACGATTTATCTGACAATAAATATGATAATGGTTCAAAAGAACGCTCATCAGTAAAATTTTGAAAAGCTCCAGTTGCAGCTTCTTTTATATGTTCGTCTCTTGAAAATAGACATTCAATAAGTGAAGGAACAGCTCTTTCATCTTTTTCTTCACCAAGTACAAAAATAGCATATACAGCTCTATCTACATTTTGAAGAATACCAGATTCCAAAATAATATCAGTAACTTTTGGAGATTTTATTCTTGCCAATGCCATTGAGGCATAATGAGCAAGAATTTCATTTTCATCATTCAAAAGAGCCATTAAATAAGTTACAGCTTTGTCATTTCCAATAGACCCAAGTGCAAGAGCTGTCTGCATTTTCAAAAAGGGAGAGCGAGTTTTTTTCAATATCTTTAAAAGAGGCTCAAAAGAACGCTCATCAGGAATACCCTGAAGTGCCATAGCAGAATAATATGCTGTCTTAGCAGATTTCAAACCTTCAATCAAATCAGGAACAATATCACTTGTTCCAAGCCTTCCCAAAATATCTGCAGCTTCTTCTCTAACATACTTTTTTTCAGACGAATCTATTACTCTTGTAAGTAGAATTTTGTCCCAACCTCTTTTTCTCAAAATAGAATAATATGAATCTATTTTTTCCTTGTCAGAAGCAAAAGAAGAATCTTGATTTACACTCAATTTAAGAGAACGATAATAAAATACAAAAGAATCCTGTTTACCATTGGCAAGTCTTTTTTTAGCCCTCAAAAGTGGATTTACAATAGTTTTTATTTTGCCAACTTTTTCCACATGAAGGTCTTTACTCCAACGCCCACCTATATTTTGTATTATGACATTCCCTAAATATGCACCGATAACTCCTGAGACAATGAAAAAATGGCTTCTTCTCAATTTAAAAAACATTGAAAAAAGATCATCTGACACAAGAAGGGCTTCTTCAGAAAAATCAAGTAAAATGCCAAACTTTTTTTGAACCATTTCAATAAATTTTTTGGATGACGAATCGAGAGATTTTACTGTTTCAACATCTGCTCTTGGCATAATAAAAACCTCCTCAAAAAAAGAATGACTTATTCAAACTATTTATTTATTTTCTATATATAAAACAGTCATTCCTTTTGTGAAAACAAGTCAAAAAAATACCTCGATAAAGAAGATATGAAATCATCTGCTTTATTGACATCATCAGATTCAGATGTCAACACACACATGCCAAAATCAAAATCACCTGTTTTGACAATAGCCCCATCATGTCTTACTCCAGAAACTTCACCTGTTTTATTTGCAGTAAAAACAGAGTCAGGCAAAAAACGAGGAATTTTTTCAATAAACATTTGACGAGATAATGTTTCTAACATCTCTTTAGAGGCTTTTTTTGAAACGAGTTTCTCAAAATATAACAAATCAAAAAATTGTAAAATATCTTCTGCACATGTATAATTAAAAATATCAGGAGATTTTGCGGGAATCATTAATTTTTTTACAAGTTCTGTTTTTTCCATGCCCAAATATCTCTTTATATGATCGTTTATTTTTTCAAATCCCAAAAAATCGATCAAAATATTTGTAGCAGTATTATCACTCACAACAATCATTATATTTGCAAGGTCTCTCAATGTAAAAACAGAACCAAAATGAAATTCAGGAATTATTCCGCCTTCAACAACATCTTCTTTTTTCAATTCATATTTTGTATCTAAATCAATATTGCCATTTTCTGCCTCTAAATAAAGACAACTCAAAATAGGCAACTTAATCATGCTTGCTGAATGAAACTTTTCAGATTCATTATAAAAAAATATCTTTCCTGTTGTAAAATTTTTGACAGCAAAAGCAAATCTTCCAGCATCTCCGACTATTTCAACATTTTTATTATCAATTTTTATAATCATGATTCCACCATATCAATTTCAAAAATAAGTTCATCTTGTGAAATATCAAATTTACCAAAATAATCTTTTAACATTTGAAGTTTATAAGAAGTTGAACTTGTAGAATTATAAAAAAGTTTTCCATGTTCAATTTCTTTAAAATGTTTTAAATCTGCAGAATTTGTACTTATTCTATATTTATATTTATTATCTTCTGCAAGTTTGTAAAATATAGAAGAATCTTCATTGTGCAGTAATTTTATAATAAAATTGTACATTTCAGCCCAATCTTTAACATCATATCTTTCTCCTCTAAAAGAAAACCCCAAAATTTTTGCAGAAGTAAATTTTTCTTCATCTTCACAAAGAGATAACGGAATCGTCCTTCTGTTAAATTTTACAAGCTCTTCTTTTGGATATGACCAAATTTGTACTGCTCTTTTATACAAACTATCTGTCCTCTCACTTAATTCATCCACTCCAAATTTTTCAAATTTACAAATATTTTGATTCAATTTCAAAGAGCTTTCTGCAAATATATTTTTTTTATCATAAAAAGATTTATTACTCAATTCTGGATTATAGCCAGTTAATGTCAAATTACCAGCTCTATTAAGCCACATATCATGAATCTTTTCATAATTTTCGCCTAAATCTATTTTCCATTCATTTGACAATGTTTGTGGCATTATATGCTCAATTTGATATTGTTTTTTATTATTTAAAAAATCAATAGACTCTTTTGTATTAGAATTTTCAAGTCTTGAAAGAATATAAAAAACCAAATTCTTTTTTAATTTGCCTATCTCATTTGATTTAAAATTCAATAAAAATTCTTTATCATCTGGAAATCTATTATTACCTAAAGACACTTGTCTAAAAAATTCTTTCTTAAAAGCAAAAAGATAATCTTGCTCTTTATTGTTTAAAATATTTTTATGAAGATTATAAAATACATCTTTTACATTAGATGTAACAGATTTACATATAATCCTCCTAACAGTATAGCTTTCTAAAATACCAAAAATTTTGATAACATAATCTTCAGAAATATTATGTTGCATATATAATTCCAACATACCAAGCAAAAAAGGACGCATTGTTGTTGTAGCAATAAAATAGAAATATTGAAGATATTTATTTATATTTTTGCTATCTGTATCAAAATTCAAAATATGTCCATAGAGTTCTGCATAATAGGCCATATCTTTTAAAACATCAGCACTTTCAAGATCGTTTGATAAAATATAATTTTTAAATTCATCATAAGCTCTTTTTTGTTGAAATTTTTTATTTTTAAAAATAAGATAATCTTTTATAAATATCTCAAAAGAATCACTAACATTAGCTTCTATTTTTTTCCAATATTTTTTATATAAATTATTTTGTTCATCAATGTCGAGCTTCATCAACAAAAAATTTCTTATCTTATCTGATGTTTTCAATGCAAGACCTGTTGAATTTAAACTCTCAAAAATTAACTGTGGATTTTCGTCCTGATCAAGATTGATTGATATAATTCCCAATTTTTCTATAGCTCTATACAAATCATCTGCTGAAACATTTTCTGACTGTAATTTATTACAAAAAAATTTGTAATTTTCAATTATATTTGATTCATACTTTTTATTTAAATCAATTTCATTATCTATAAGTAAATTGAGATCATGGCTGTCTTTTTCAGTTGGAGATATTTTATATTCTTTTTTGGGAAATTCAGTAATCAAAAATTTTTTATTTATCTCTTCAGGATTTATAGAAGTTTCAATTTCTCCCTCTTCAATCAAATTATACATAGCCAAATACATAAGATAGACAGTTATTATTCTCTGTTGCCCATCTATAATTTGTTTTGCATTTGTTGAATCATTTGTCTTTACAGAAACAATACTTCCAATAAAATGCTTTTTTCTATTTCCGTTTACAATCATCATAAGATCATCATATAAAACCTTACAATTTTCAATTGTCCACTCATAATTTCTCTGATATATAGGAATAATAAATTTATCTGTAAATCTCATGTAGTCAATAAATTTTTGATATTCGCCCTTCATAAATACCTCATTTTTTTTTATTTTTTTGAAATCTATATATGTATTAAAGATATTTTGCCAATTAAGTAAAATTGATGTTTTAGCAAAAACATTTTTGTGTTATATCTACATTTTTTGTAATATCCAAAAAATATCATTATCAATGCAGATGGATTTTTCCTCTATTTCCTTAGCAGTAAATGCTTCTCCTAAATTTATGCAGGCATAAATTGCATTTTCCCATTCATAAGTCATCTGCCAAAATGGATATTTAAAAATAGCTGGGGTATTCATTCCTGTTCCCAAATCTAAAAATAATACTTTTTTATTTTTGCATTTTCTCAAAAAATTATGATATCTTTCTGAGGCTTTATACCAACCTTTATCTTGGACAAAAGTATCATCAGCTCTCAAATTCATAGAAATATCTTCTTTCTTTTCAGGACATTTAGGAATCAATTCAGATGGAATCTCCATTTTCACTTTTTTAGGAACAATTAAATTTTTATTTTCATCAATAGAACAATCTTGTGAAAGAACCATATTTATAATGATTTCCTCATTATCCCAAGTTTTTTGACAGCATGGAACAGAACATTGAAAAAGCCCATAATCTCCCTGAGTATAAAAAAGTCTATTTTTATCAAAATTTGCTTTTTGAAATTGATGATCGACATTTGTAGTTATAACAAAATAATTTTTATCTTTCACTAAATCAAATAAAAGATTATAAACAGGTTTAGAAATTGGTGCATAACGATTTATATAAATATATCTGCTCCAATAAGCCCAAAAAATTTCTTTTTTTTCAAATGGATAAAAACCACCTGAATACATGTCTGAAAAATTATATTTTTTTACAAAATCAAAAAAATATTTTTGCAATCTCTCTCCTGAATATGTAAATCCACCAGATGTACTCAATCCAGCTCCTGCACCAATAACAACATATTCAACATTTGCCAAAGCTTCTTTTAATCTAATCAAATTATCCATATTTTCTCTCTCAATTTTTCCAAAATAATTTCTCATCATCTGGAATTTTTCTTAGATAATGATTTAAATCAATTTCTAAAGACTCAGCTTTTTTCTGCCATTTTCCCAAAGACATTTCAGGAATTTCAGCTATGATTTTTGAAAGATTTCTATCACCTCTTGAAAGAATCCCCTGCAACATTGCAGAATTTGGAGCTTCGCCACTTAATTTAACTCCAGAAGGCAGACAAGATTTTAAAATCGAAAACTTTTTCTTTATTGAATTTAAATCTTCTTGCCTTTCTCGTTCAAGAGGAGTAAATGGCTTTGGTATAAATTGAGAAACTGAAACAGATATACGAGCCTTAGAGCCATTTTTAAATTTTCTCAATTTTGAGCTCATGTTTCCAATTTCTCTTACATCATCTTCAGTTTCATTTGGAAGACCAATCATAAAATATAATCTCAAATGTGATACACTATTTAAAAAGGCCTTTTCAACAGACGAAAAAAACAATTCATCTGTTATTTTTTTGCCTATTGAAAATCTAATTTTTTCATTGGCAGTCTCAGGAGCAAGTGTCAAAATTCCTCCACCTTCATTTTTGATAAAATCGAGTATTTCATCATTTAATCTATCAGCCCTCAATGAAGAAAAACCAACTTTGATTTTATTTTTTCTCAAATATTCCAATATCTCATTAAATTCAGGATGTGCATTTATACTTCCACCAATAAGACCAACTTTATTTATATCTATTTCTTTTCTAATCAATTCTATATTATGTATAAAATCCGAAGCATGATTAAAAATACATTTGCCAAAACAATTTGAGACAGTGCAGAATTTACACATAAAAGGACATCCTCTCATTATTTCAACAAGAAGAGTATTTGCAAATTCTGTATTTGATGTTAAAAAAGATGAAGAAAAAAAACGAGATGTAGAAATATTAACTCGATTTACATCTGACAATTTCATAAGTGAGGGAACATATACATTTTCAAGTTTCGAAAGCTCGACGAGTGTCTCATTTCTCGAAAGTTTTTTATTTAAAATTTCAGAAACTTTTGGAAGAACATCCTCTCCCCTACCGATCAAAATAGCGTCAACAAAAAGAGCGATAGGTTCAGGATTTATATAAGAAACTGCACCTCCAAGCAGAATAAGAGGATCTGAATCAGTTCTATCAACTGAATATAAAGGGATAGAAGTCATCTTTAAAATATCAACAACAAGTGGAATATTCATTTCAAAAGAAATTGAAAAAGCAATAAAATCAAATTCTTGTAAAATCTTTTGACTTTCAAGAGAACGAAGATTTTTTTCATTTCTAAAAAAGTCAACATATTTTTTGTCAGGATAAAAAGCTCTTTCACAACTTATTCCAAGTTCTTCATTAAATATTCGATAAACAGCATGAAATCCAAGATTTGACATGCCAGTAAAATATGTGTCAGGATAAACAAGTACACCTGAAAGAGAACCGCCATTTGCAAATTTAGAGATTCTCTTTTCTTCAGATACCTGCTTTTTTGCTTCAAGAATCCAATTCCACTTCATGATTTTTTTCCTTTTATTATAATACACTTTTTAATAATTCGATTGAATTTTCTTCATTTGGATCATTTGTTCCAAGGATTCCACCAAATGCACGAGTTAAAAGATTTTTT
>JBGUKW010000214.1:0-7574 GCA_045114665.1 Candidatus Xenobia bacterium
TTTTGTATTTTAGAACAAAAATTGAATGATAATTTATTCACAGGCATAAAAACATTATACATAGATGATCTTTGTATTGATGAAAACATTCGTGGGAAACATATAGGAACGGATTTATATAATTTTGTTTTGAATTATGCAAAATCTATAGGCTGTTACAATATTACATTAAATGTTTGGAGTTGTAATAAGTCAGCCTTAGGATTTTATGAACATTTAGGACTTATACCACAAAAAATTTATATGGAAAAGATTTTATAATTTTGCGGTAAAAATAGAAAAATTGGAGATGATTTTTGTGAGTTTTTTTGAAGCAGGAATGTTAATTTGTTTTGGGCTCAGTTGGCCAACTTCTTTATATAAGACATTTAAAAGTAAATCTGTTGCTGGAAAAAGCGTAATTTTTTCTTTTCTCGTTTTGCTTGGCTATCTTTGTGGAATTTTTCACAAAGTTTTTTATTCATTGGACTTTGTAATTTGGCTGTATATCATAAATGCCTTGTTTTTAGTAATAGATATAATTTTGTATTTCAAATATAGAAATAACAATATACTTGCAAAAAGTTAATAATTTGATCCAATAAAAAAGGAAGGATTTCACTTTTTGTAAAATAACATAATTATTGATATTCCAAAGATAAAGGAGTTTTGATTATGGATTTTTTGAAACTTGCTAAAGAAAGATTTTCTTGCAGAAAATTATCTGCTAAACCTGTTGAAAAGGAAAAAATAGACAAAATTATTGAAACAGCTATTTCTGCTCCAACAGGAATGAATAGACAGCCTTTTAAAATTTGGGTTGTAAATTCAGAAGAGGGGAAAGCTAATTTGGCAAAAGTAACTCCATTCACATTTGGTGCTAATGTTTTCTTTGTCGTTGGTTATAAGACTTCTGATTGTTATGTAAGACCTTTTGATGGTCGCAATTTTGCAGATATTGATACATCTATTGTTGCAACACATATAATGCTTGAAGTACAGGACTTAGGACTTGGAACAACATGGGTTGGTCATTTTGATGCACCTGCTTTAAAGAGAATATATAATGAAATGGAAGATTATGAGCTTATAGCTATTTTCCCAGTTGGCTATCCTGCTGAAGATGTAAAGCCTGCAGGTAAGCATTTTGAAAGAAAATCTGCAGAAGAACTTGTCAAATATTTATAATATTTATAAAATATAGATGATGATATATTTGGAGGAGGATATGATTTCTTTTGAAAGTGATTATATAGAAGGTGCTCACGAAAAGATTTTAAAGCGACTTCTTGAGACCAATTTTGAGCAGTTGCCAGGGTATGGAGAAGATATTTATACAAAAAGGGCAAAAGAAAAAATAAAAGAGATCATT
The DNA here is from genome assembly GCA_045114665.1 of Candidatus Xenobia bacterium. Classification (GTDB taxonomy): domain Bacteria; phylum Vulcanimicrobiota; class CADAWZ01; order CADAWZ01; family CADAWZ01; genus CADAWZ01. The sequence goes on from JBGUKW010000214.1 coordinate 1,352, forward strand.
TCCTGTCCAAATGCCGATGTATATTTTTTGGTTGGTGGAACTCAGACAAATGCAGTTGTTATTTCATCTCTTTTAGGTATGAATCAGGGAGTTTGTTCGGCTTCTACTGGTCATATAAATGTTCACGAAGCAGGAGCTATTGAGCATACAGGTCATAAGGTTTTATCACTTCCTGAACATTTTGGAAAGATCGATCCAAAAGAACTTGATAATTTTTTGATTGATTATTTTGATGACGGAAATAGGGAACATATGGTTTATCCAGGTATGGTATATATTTCCTATCCGACAGAATTTGGCACTTTATACTCTTTTGAAGAACTTAAACATATTTCTAATACTTGCAAAAAATATAGTATTCCACTATATATTGATGGAGCAAGAATTGGTTGTGGTATTGTCGCAGGTAATATTTCAATTTCACAGATTGCTGAATTATGTGATGTTTTTTATATTGGTGCTACAAAAATGGGAGCATTTTGTGGAGAAGCTGTTATTTTTACAAAAAATAATACCCCTAAACATTTCAAAAGCATAATAAAACAGCAAGGGGCATTATTGGCAAAAGGAAGGCTTCTTGGTATTCAATTTGACGCACTTTTTGAAGATAATCTTTTTTTTGAATTGAGTAAGAATGCTGTTTCTGTTGCAGATGATATGAAGAAAATTTTTCGAGATCTTAATTATCGTTTTTATGTTGATTCTCCAACAAACCAAATTTTTATAATAATGAACAACAGAGAAATTGAAAAATTGAAAAAGTTTGTAAAATTCGATTTTTGGCAAAAATTCGATAGTGAAAATACTGTTGTTCGATTTGCTTCAAGTTGGGCAACTCCTAAAGAAAATGTCTATAAATTGAAAGAGATTTTAGAGAGATTATGATGTATATTATTCATTCTATCATTGTGGCTCTTATCTGTGGAGCTATTGGAGCTAAACTTGCAGGGGCAGGTAGGGCAGGCTGTCTTGGATTTATAGTGCTTGGACTTATTGGAAGTTTTGTAGGACCATTTGTGGCAAATGCTTTTCATTTTCCTGCTACTGCTACTTTGCCGTTTTTTGATAATGTTATTGTTATAAATGCACTTGTTATGAGGCTTATTTGGAATGTAATGGGATCAATTATTTTTATTGTGATCTTAAATTTCCTTGGATTGCGTAAATAAATATATTGTTTCAAATATATAAAAAATCCAACAGATTACATTTAAATAATCTGCTGGATTTTTTTTCATTAATATTCACTATCTTGGACTCCAAGATGCACTATAAGCCCCTCCTTTATAAATCGTAAAAGCCCCTCTTGAAGTTATTCCGTCATCAGCATTTCCTACTGAATAAATTATTTCTCTATATCCAGAATAGTCATTTTTTACTACTTCAAGTGATATTATTTCACCTTCACCCAAACAACCTATCCTAGGATTTCTAAGTGGTATTCTGTCAAAAAAATTTCCATCGTGTTTTTTAATCAAAAAGGCATATACTTTACAACCTTTTTCTCCTTGTTCTGACAAGTTTTTAAATCCGAGTATTTTTTCTGATTCTCCATCTAAATCAACATCACTTGAAAATTCATTAGTTTTTTCCCAAGTTGCAGGAGGGAAAAAATATTCTAATCTAAATTGTGAAAAATCTGTAAATGGTTCAGAAGAAAAATTTTGATAATCCATTGGGGCTGAATCGGCTATTACAGGAGGAGGTGGAGGAGGTAATTTTAAAGAAACTCTTCTAAATTCCCCTTCTTTTAATACATAACCTTGAAGCATTTCAACTCCGTCTGCAGATATTATCTTGGCAACAAATTTTTCATTTGGCATACAGGATACTTTTATTGGAAGAGGAGCAAGCTGTCCATCTTCTTTATATAAATATGCTGGTCTATCTGCAGAAATTTCGATATGTCCAAATAGCCTTAATTTTGGATTTAAAGTTGTAACAATTCCTTTTTTAGTATCTACTTCTTCTCTATATGTTACATATCTGTCAGAAATCAATGTTATTTTATGTGCTCCTTCTGAAGTCAAAAGAACAGGAAGTGGAGTTTTCCCAATAAATTGACCATCTGAATATACTTTTATTCCTTCTGGAATATTAAATTCAATGCCAGCTTTTTCTGTATCTTGTAAAATATTTATATTTGTTGTATCTTTCCATTTTACTTCAACTTGTTGTTCAACAGAATTTCCATTTGGATATACAAATTTTATATTTCTTGTTCCAGTAGGAACTTCTTCAATTTCTATTGGTGTCTGTTTTTCATATTTAATTCCGTCAATATATATATCTGCAAATGGGGGAGTTGTTTTTAAATTTAATTTTCCTTGTTTTTCGAGAATTGTATTTGACACTGTTTCTGTATCTTTTTTTACTTTTACCCCATATATTTCATTTGTATTTTTACAGCCTTCCATGATTATGGAATATTTACATATTTTACCTGCAGGTAAATCTGTTACTATTAGTGGAGAGATTCCTGTTGGAAATGTTCCGTCAAGTGATATAATTTGAGCACCTTCTGGCTCAGTTGTTATCTTTATTGAGCCAGTTCCAGTTTCTACTACTTCTTGTTTTGTATTTAAAAAAACAAAATAGAATATACTTGTTAAAATAATCAACAAAATTAAGATTATTGGCAAAGTTTTTAATATTGTCTTTTTTGTTTCTTCGTTTTCTTCTAGTTTTTCATTTTTTCTGCGTTCTAATTCTTGTCTTCGCCTACATTCTTGACAATAAGGGCGTTTATCGTGTAATTCTTTTCCACAAGAAAGACATTTTCCTGTTGTGTTTTTTTCCTGCATTTTTTTCTCTTTTCTCTAAAATAAATACTTGCATTATCAATATGCTTATAATATAATATATAAATAATAAAAAATCAAGTCTAAAGATAAAGTAAAGATTTTTGAAGATAAATTGTTATGAGAAAAAGATTATATGAAATAATAGAAGTTGCTGATGAAACAGATAAATTAAGTTATTTTTATGATGTATTTATGTTGATTGCGATAATGGTTAGTATAATACCTCTTGCATTTAAACAACATACATTTAAATTATTTATATATACAGATATTATTACAACAATTATTTTTATAATTGATTATATTTTGAGATTTATAACAGCAGATTATAAATTAAATGACAAATCTATTATATCATTTATAAAATATCCATTTACTATATGGGCTATTATAGATTTAATTTCAATATTGCCAGGAATTACGGTATTAAATAGTGGATTTAAATTATTTAGGTTATTGAGGATATTTAGGATACTCAGTGTTTTTAAAGTGTTTAAAGCTTTGAGATATTCTAAAAGTATTAGTATAATTTCAAAAGTAGTTAAGAGATCAAAAGATGCTTTGGTTGTTGTTTTTAGTTTTGCAATGTTTTATATTTTAATTTCTGCACTTATTATTTTTAATATAGAACCAGAATCTTTTAATTCATTTTTTGATGCTCTTTATTGGGCTACTGTCTTGTTAACTACGATTGGTTATGGAGATATATTACCTGTAACAATAGTGGGAAAACTTATTACAATGATTTCTTCTATATTTGGAATTGCAATAGTTGCATTGCCTGCAGGAATAATTACATCTGGCTATATTGCTGTGTTAAAAAAACAAAGAATAATAAAAAGAAAATTGAGAAGATAAAAAAACATAAGGTCAAAAATTTTTGACCTTATGTTTTTTATGTCTATAAAATTAATATTCTCTGCTTTTTCTTGATCTATGTGAAGAATGTCTTTTTCTATTTTTATTGTGTTTTCTCATAGATGATGAAGGATATTTTGTTGTATTTTTTATATATTTTGATGTTGAGCTGTCTAATTCATTTTCACCAGTTGCATAATTAATTTTAACTCCAGGTTGATTATTGTAACAGAAAATGTTAAAACTTACACCTTCGCCATTGTCTTCAACAGATTCAGCCTGCATGTGAACACCTTTTGCTACAAGGTTATTTCCTTCAAAAATAGGATCGACTTTGTATAAAACATGATTATTAGTTTCTTTTACATAGTCTGAAATGAGATTTTCAAATGGCAACATTCCATCTACATTTAAATATCTTGTTCCAGTTATTAAATTTTTTTCATTTGCATTTTCTCCAGTTAGTTGAAAACCTATTAAGTGGCAACGATTGTAAAGATGGTGACCATCTACAAAATCATATTCGGATGTTTTCCAACCTGTAGGTCTTACTCTGCTGATACTTTCTCTCTTTTCTGTTGGCATTAAATCTTGACCGACATTTGAAATAGCAACTTGACAGCGTCCAAGTTCATCTAAATCACTGTAATGTTCATAAGACTTATTAGACCTTTCTGAATCTGAAAATTGTGGTTTGTTGTTGTTTATTACCACATAAGGTTCCCCATCAAAAGGTGGAATATTTGAAAGAGAGGACGATTTTGTAACTTTTTTATTACTTGTTGTTGTAGAAGTAGTTGTAGCTGTTGTGTTGCTTTTTCTGTACGAATGTCTTTTTGAAGAAGTTCGTTTATGGGTTTTATTATGTGATGTGCTTGTAGTTTTTTTTGTAGGTTGGTCTGTAGGTATATCTATTCCTTCAGGAAGGCAACCACATAGAAAAAATATAATTGAAATAAAAAGTATTGCCAATGATTTTACAATTTTCACTTTACATAAATCTCCTCTGTTATTTTTTCGTGTGAATATCCTTCAAAATCGTAACTGTCATTCAATATCCAACCACTTTCTTTTAAATCAATGTCAAAATAAAAATCGGCTGGATAATTTCTATTCCAATGATATAGTATTATTTTTTCAATATTTTTTTCATATTGCTTGGGAGATATGTTTTCAAAAAAAACAAAATCACCTTTTTGTGCATTTTTTGCAAAATCTTCATCTGTGATTATTTTATCTCTGTCTTCTTCATCAAATTGTTTGATTGAATATGAATTCATCAAGAGCCTTGAATTTACAGAAATTTCTATAATTCGTTTTCTCAATGTCCTGTCTTGGCTTTGCCGTCTATTGTTGAACATCATGCCAAGATTGTCATCTACACATATAATGACTATCATTAATTTCCTCCAATATTTATTTTTTATGCTTTTTATTTTAGCACAATTAATTACAATCATCTACAACAGTAGAAATTAAATAGGGTTATTAGACATCCGATACAAACAAGACCAAGAGGTCATCATCTACAACAGTAGAAATTAAATAGAGTTATTAGACTTTACATATCAAAAATAAACAAGGAGATAATCTACAACAGTAGAAATTAAATAGAGTTATTAGACCTATTCAAGTTCATCTCAAGTTCATCTATCTACAACAGTAGAAATTAAATAGAGTTATTAGACGAAAACAGAGAGCAGAAAACAGAGAGCAATCTACAACAGTAGAAATTAAATAGAGTTATTAGACATAAGAGATAAGAAAACAGACAAGAGATAAATCTACAACAGTAGAAATTAAATAGAGTTATTAGACCCTTAAATGATCTGATAACTTAAATATTAATAATATAGATTAATATTATATTGATAAAATAAATTAAAATATAAATCTAATAACTCATTTTTTAAAATAAAGACCGAGGTTTGTATTTAAAAAAATAGAATATTTATTCTTCATTCTGTACGAAATTTAGCCAATCCTCTTTTGTGATTTTTAAGTCTAATTTTTCTAATTGATTTTCATCTGCCTTTTTTATTCTTTCTATTAACATCAATCCCTTTCTTGCAATGTTATATGCACCATTTGCATCAGCATTATTAGGTTGATTTTCATTGCAATTTCTTGAATCGAAAAATATTCCTTTATTATTTTTTACAGGAGAAATAATGTAATCTTCCTCTGTGTTTGGAATACTATTTCTCATTTGGAGCATAAGATTAAATAGCATTGCAAATCCATTTTTTCATTGAAGAAATTTGAATTGCTTAAATTTAGAATATCTTCTTTTATGTTATTTTCTCTTATTCCATATTTTTGGAATAAATTTTTAAATTCTTGAGTTAGAACTATTTTTTTGTATTGCCATTTTTGTTTTTCATCTTTAAATGATTTTATTCTATCTCCATTGCTACATAATGTTATGAAAAATATTAAAAATATTAAATAATATGTAAAATTTTTAATATAATATATCTTTCTTTATTGTTCAATATAACCTTTCAAATTATATTTACTACAAATGGGTTTAACACGAACCCTCTATCCCATTTTATTGG
>JBGUKW010000215.1:0-25073 GCA_045114665.1 Candidatus Xenobia bacterium
GAAAAATAAAGTAGATAGAAAAATTTTATTTATTGATGCAAGTAATGAATGTGTAAAAGTAACAAATAACAATATTCTTTCAAGTGAAAATATAGCAAATATTGTCAATGTCTATCTAAATAGGATAGAAAAAGAGAATTTTTCCAAATTGGTAGATTATGAGATAGTAAGAGATTTGGATTATAATCTTTCGGTAAGTACCTATGTAGAATCAAAAGGAGAAGAAGAAAAATTTGATATTGATTCTTTGAATGTTGATATAAAAGAGCTTGATTTGGATATTCAAGATTATGTTGATTCTGTAAATACTTTCACAGATGGAAAATTTGAAGAATTAAAAAAAAAATCCTGTGATGTAGTGGTGGAGTTTGTAAAGTTAGGGGATGTATGCGATTTTAAATGTGGTGGAGATGTACCAAAAGGAAATTATAGTAAAGAAAAAACAGATAAATATAATATTCCCATTTATAGTAATGGTATAGGAAAAAATGCTCTATATGGCTATACAGATAAGGCAATAATAACTCAAAAATGCGTTACTATTTCGTCAAGAGGTACAATAGGTTATCCTGTTTTAAGAAATGAACCATTTGTTCCCATTGTTCGTTTAATTTGTTGTTTTCCTATTAAAAATTTAATTTCTGAATATTTTGTTTATGCTATTCAAAAAATAAATTTTGTAATTCCTAAAGGTGGAATTCCTCAATTAACAATTCCAATGTTAAAAGAGTATGAAATCCCACTTCCACCGCTTGAACTCCAAGAAGAAATAGTAAATAATCTCGATGTTTTCACAAATCTAATTTCAAATTTGGAAAAAATAATTACCCTCCGCAAAAAACAATATGCCTATTACAGAGATCAACTATTGACTTTTGGAGAAGATACTCAAATAGTAAAGATAAAAGAAGTTTGTAAACGACAAAAGGGCATAAATATAACTGCTTTTCAAATGAAAGAACTTAACAAAGATAATGGCAAAATTCGTATTTTTGCAGGTGGAAATACTATTGCAAATGTTAATTATGAAGATATTCCAAATGCAAATATAATTAACATTCCAAGTATTATTGTAAAATCTCGTGGAAAAGTTGATTTTGAATATTACGACAAACCATTTACTCATAAAAATGAGCTTTGGTCATATTCTCAAAAGTCAGATCAAATTAATTTAAAATTTATTTATTATTACTTGTGTAGCAATTTAGATTATTTTATAAAGAAAAGTGTCAGAGGGGCAATGCCTCAAATTTCAACACCTGATACAGATGATTTTGAATTTCCACTTCCTCCACTCGATATACAAAAAGAAATCGTGCATTACCTTGACCAATTCACAACTCTAATTTCAAAGTTGGAGAAAAAACTTGAATTGACAAAAAAACAATATGCCTATTACCGAGATCAACTGCTGAAGTTTGAAAGAAAATAAAGAGTTCGCCTCTATTTAGCAAGTAAACAAAGTTTTGGGGTATAATAAAGGGAACGATTTCAATTTTCTATAGTAGTTTCTATAAAAAATGCAATTAGAAAAAGAATGGTTGTTTTTAGAAGTTAAACATAAACTTTGGGGTAAAATTGTTTAGTGAGTCTTATTATAGCCCAAAACTAAAACTTGCAATTAGGTCATAAGTAGAAAGAAATATAAAAAAGTAGAAGTAAACAAGATAAATGTTGCTTTGTTATGAAAAAGCGAACGACATCAGTTTTATCTTGAAATAAGATATTATTTCAAGGCAAAACTGCCCAAAAGTGAGCGGTTCATAACAAAGTAACATTCGGCAGAAAACAAAAAAATTGTACAAAACTAAAAACTATAAATAGTCTCTAAAAAATAAAAGAAGAGCAGAAAATAGACAAAAAAAGCCCCTTTCCTTGTTTGCAATCAAGGAAAGGGGATGGGGGATAAGTTAAAAACTTTTAGCTTCAGCACTTAATTCACGAACTTTAACAATAACATCTTTTACTTCTGGAATTTTTGTTGACATTTCTAAAGCCATAAGATCCTCCTTTTTTTCTGCGTTTATCAAATTTAGCCAATCTTCCATTGGTTTGCCTTTTTGAGATTTTTTGAGTTTTCTAAGTTCAAAAAAATAAATTGAAAAGTTGTCTGTCAAAAGTTCTTTTCTTTCTTTTTCCAATGTTTGTTAATGATTCACAATAATCAAAAATATAATCATTAATTTTAGTTATGTTATTAGACATTGTCACATTTTTAAGGCATAGAGGTTGCCATTTGTGCAGAGATTGTCTGAACTTCATTTAATGGTAAATTTAAATTTTCTGCAATTTCTTCGAGTGTGTAAATTCCTTTTTTTATCATTCTTTTTGCAGTTTCTAAAAGAGCCTTAGCAATTCCAATTTTTTCGCCCTCAACTCTTCCAATCTTTTCGCCCTCAATTCTTCCCTCTGCTCTTGCTTCTTCTTCAATTTGCATTAAATGTAAATCATATTGCATATATGCTCCCCTCTCTTTCTCATCTTGTTTTATTTCATTAATTTTGCTTTTAAGTTCATTTACAAATGGATTATCTGTTATATTGCCATCAATATATTTTAACAATGCCAAAAAATCTTCACTTAAATTTTCTTTGTTTTCACTTTTTGTCGTTATAAAAATTTTTCTAACATCATCTTTAAGTTCTATAGATTTATCTTCTTCACAAAAATTTTTGAAAGTATATATTGTTCGTTCATTCTTGAAAATTTCAAACGGACATATAAAAACTATAAATAACTTATTGAGGTCTTTATATTTTTGCCCAGCTTTTAACAAATAAGAATCAATCATAGCTTCATAATAGCGAAATCTTTTTGCAAATTCTTCTTCATCTAAAGAAGTAACTTGCATTTCAATATTATAAACAACTCCATCTTCATCTTTTAAATATACATCAAGACGAATCCCCTTACTATCATAAAGTTCTTTTACCACTTCTTCTGTTTTAATATAAACAATATCTTTTATATTGAGTCCTAAAATAATCTGCACAAATTTAATGCAAATATTTTTTTCAGTCATTATTTTTTTGAAGAGATAATCGTCTTGTATTGTTAACTCTTCAAGAGTTTTTCTTTTCCTTACTGTCTTTTGTTCTGTAGATTTTGAATTGAAGGTCATAAAATCTTTTCCTTTATAAATATTATAACAAAAATATAAAAATAAAACAATAATTTTTATGTTTATAATTTTATTGTATTTGCCAAATATTACAATTTATGCTTAAATATTATTAAAAAAAATCATTTTTTGTTAATTTTTTATTAAGTCGTCTATAAAAAAATCCTATTATTTCCATATATATGGAAATAATAGGATTTTTGTTAGTGTATTTTATGCTAATTCGATTTTGTCAACTGATGAATTTTCAGAAATTACTATCAAATTCAAAAGTGCTATTTGATTTACCTCAAGTTCAATAGTTACTTCTTGTTCGCCTTTTTCAACAACATTGAAAGTATCATTTTCTTCAATCAATTTCAAAGTATCTTCTGGAATAGTGAGGAATTTTATTCTCACTTTTATTTTTCCATTTTTGTCAATGACTTTTTTCTTGACAACCTTTTTTATCTCGTCTTTCAATGCTTCGAGATTGTATTTGTCTTTTTCCTCAGCCTCATTTATTTTTTCAAAAAGAGCCTTTAGGTATTTGTCAAATTTCTTCTCGTCATATTCGAATTTTGTCTCTTCAGGTGTTGGTTCTTCGCAAATTTCCATTGGTTCATCAACACAACAAATATCTTCATCTGGACAACAGCAACCATCTTCTTCTGGTTCAACACAGCAATCAGCCAAAGGTTCTGGCATTCGAGCACAACATTCTGAAACTTGTGGTTGGAACATTTTCATAGCCATTCCCATTATTCCGCCCAACATACCATTTCCTCTAGCTGGCATTGGAGCTGCTAAACCACACATCATTTGTTGCATTGGTGGTGGTCCCCCATATCCTCTCGACATTCTCTCTTCTACTTGAGGTTCAAAACCTTGTCTACTTACACCACTTGGGAATTCAGAAGGAACTTCTTTATGTTCGAGTTTTCCATCTTCATTTACAACTTTGTCCTCTACAGCAACAAAAGAGGTGTATAGGGTGGCAAGTCCAAAATCAAGTCCCAATTTTATTATTGTTTGTTTTATTTTGTCATCATCTCTATTTCTGCCTCTGAAGTTGTCTCTATCGCTGTAATATTCGATTTTTCTTCTTGCCCAGAGATATGGAAGGCTTTCATATTTTGAATCTTCTTCTGTAGCGAGTACAAATTCGATTTTCTTTTTGATTGTTTCTCCTGCGACATTTCCTGTAACTGTTACAGAACCTTTTCCACCTTTTTTATAAGTTCCAATGAGTATAAGAGGCTTATTGCTATATAGATCAGGAAGATTTTTAGGATATATTTCAGATATTTTGTCACCAGACCAATTCAATTCGATATTTGTCATCAATGGGCAGTCTATTTTTTTGAAAAATGCGTCTGCAACTTTTTGCATATTTTCGTTTTCTGTATCTCTGGACCTATATGTAACTGTTATTATTTCAGAGTCTCCTCTTCCAGCTTCAGCCATTTTTGTTATGAGATATCTATTGACTGAATCTCCTGTTCCGAAAGAAAATACCCTTGTATTTTTTTTGCATTTTTGATCTATTGCTTTTATTATTTCATCTTCATTTCCAACATAACCATCTGTCATAATAGTTATGATTCTAAGTCTATCTTTGTCTTCTTTTGCTTTTAATGCTGCAAGAATAGGAGGCATCATCTCTGTGCCACCGCCTCCATTGTGCTTTTTCATAAATTCTCTTGCAAGTTCTCTATTTTTTTCATCAGCAGGCATTGATTTTTTGAACAAAAATTCAGGGACACTTGAGAAACATATTATGTTAAATGTATCGTTAGCATGCATTTTATCTATACAGAGATACATTGCTTTTTTGCATGCTTCAAGTGGAGCTCCCATCTGAGAACCTGAAGTATCAACGACAAATATCATTTCTTTTGGAATGATTTTAAAGTTTTCTGGTCTTGCAGGTGGCTGAATAATGAGTGAGGCAAATCCACCTTTATCCTTTATTTTTGTTGAAATCAAGCCTTCTTCTATTGTTTCACTTCCGAGGCGATATTTCAATATGAAATCTTTATTTGGAATGGAATCATGCTCGGCTAATTTTATTATGTTGGTAGTATCTGATACTTTTTCAATATTTATTTCATGTAATTCAGATTGTACTTCTTCAATATTTATTGGAGAATTTATTTCAACAGAAACTGAAATATCATGTCCTGCTCTTTTTCCTTCTTCAAGATATACAGGATTTATATTTCCTTCTTTTCCTTCTTGTGATTTTGGAATATAACGAGGACCAACAGTCATTGGAAAAACATATTCATAAATACCTTCTTCGTATTTTATGTCTTCAACATATTTTATCAAAATTTTGATCTCATCACCTGGCATGATGTTTCCGACATGTTGAACAAAAATATTGGGTCTTTCTTCGTCAAGTAGAGAAGCTCTTTTGCCTTCTTGGATAGCCTTGTTATATATAGCCTTTGCCTCTTCTTTTTCTTTGACAATTCCTCTTATTGTCTTATCTCCTATTTTCATCAACATTTCAAAAACAGCAGATTTTTCAGGAAGTGGAAAAATATATTCAGCTTCAATAGGTGTATCCATTGGATTGGTGAAAATTTGTGTAACTTCTGTAATTCCAATGAAACCAGAAATTGTGGCTTTTACATCTGTATGCTTTAATGGACATACATTTTCTCCTTCACTTGATACGATTCTGAGAACGCCCTCGGTTACTTTCATGAAATATTCCTCCCATTTTATTTTGTCTCTTTGTCCCGTCTTTCACAAGGTCAAAGTCGATTTTCACATTTTTTTTAAAGCGTTTGCAAAATTGCACTTTTAGCCAATTCAACAATTTTTTGGAGTGTAAGATAGTGAACGACATCATTTTTTCTATTAGTAGAAACTAAACAGAAAGCTCTTACTTAAAATATTTTCTATGTTGAATAAAATTTAGAAAGATAAAATTAGAAAGATAAAATTAGAAAGATAAAAAGAGAAAAATGTTTAAAGTGAACATCTTACACCTAAAAAGTAAAATAAACAGTTTCGTCATAAGTAGAAAGATATAATAGTATAAACTTTGTAAATGTTATTTTTGTTTTGAAAAACAGAACGACATCATTTTTTATATTTAAATAATTTCTTATTTAAATATAAAAATTTTAGAGTGAGATTTTTATAACAAAATAACATTAGGCAGTTAATCTAAAAAGTCGTATAGTAGAAAAAATACAATTTAAATTTCTAAAAAGCAAATTCGCACTAATTTTAAAAATCCTGACCTTTTACTTTGTAGTTATTTCCAACGATATTATTTCAGGCCTATTAAATAAACGCTGTGGAAATCTACTTGGTCCCAATCCTCTACTTACAATTAAAGTCGAATTATTTTTTTTGTGAATACCTCTGTAATATTTAGGAAATATTCCCTGACCTGGTGCATATAATCCACCAACAAAAGGAAATATAAATTGACCACCATGGGCATGACCTGAAAACATCAAATCAATATTAAATTTACAATAATATTCAAAAAATTCAGGATAATGACATAGTAGTATTTTTAAGTCATTTTCTTTTTCAAAATTTTTTAATAAGGGTAGAGTATTTTGCTTTAATCCCTCTTCTAATCCTAAAATAGATATTTTTGAGTTATTGATTTCTAATTTTTCTATTCTATTTTGAAGCACATTTATTTTATTTTTTGACAGCTCTGTTAAAAGATTTTCTACTCTTTTTCCACCGTCGAATTCATGATTTCCATTTATATAAAATATGGGTACTATTTTATTTAGTGAAGATAAAAGATTTATTCCTACATAGTCTGTTTTACCTTTTGATCTTCCATTTGTCAGATCACCTGTGTAAAGGATAAAATCAGGCTTTTCATTTTTGATTTTTTCTATTAGTTTTTCATTATTTTTTCCAAATGATTTGCCATGCAGATCTGAGATATGAACAATATTGATATTTTCTTTTATCTTTTCAGATTCAAATTTTAGTTTTGTTATTGTAAGTGTGTTATTTTCTAAATATAGAAATATTGCAATTGAGATAAATATTAAAAAGTAAAATATTGAATGCATGATTATTGTTCTAATGTATATTTATATTCACCATTTTTTACTTTTTCAATTTTAGCTATACCTGTGAAAGGAAAATGAGTTCCTGTACATTTAGTTGGATATTCTTCAGATTCTATCAAGTCGAGTATATCTTGTCTTGCAGATGTAGCTCTTTCTTGATCGTCATCTGTTGTTGAAGATATTTTTGGATCTTTTGTTTGGAGATTTAAATCAGTAAAAATACCTCCCAATATATAGAGAAGTTCATGTTTTGATTCAATTCTATATAAAGTATGACCGCCTGTATGACCATAAGAAGCTATTGAGGTTATTGGACTTCTTGAATCTTCTGCATCACTTCTAAAATTGGTTATTTTCTTTCCATAAATCTTTTCAAGTTTTTTATATAAAATTTTATTTGGATCATCATCTTTTTTACCTAAAATATATTCATCTTCACTAAAACTTACATAGATTTTGGAGTTTGGAAATACAGCTTTATCTTCTTTTATAAGTCCTCCAACAGTTTCTGGATGTATATGTGTTATATATACTGAGTCTATCTCATCAGGAGTTACTCCGACAGATGAAAGAGTTGTTTTCATATCAACATTTCCAAGACCTGTATCTATTAAATTTATTGAACGAGGAGTTTTTACTACAAAGAAATTCACATAAGATGTGTATTTTCCATTGGGATATGTCTCTTTTACAAGTTTGTCATTTCCCTTAAAAATATCTGTACTCTCTTCTGTTTTAGAATCCATTATATTCCAAACAATAATATTTCCAATTTTTGTTTTATATAAATTTTTATCTTTATTTGAGGATTCACAACCTAAGCATATAAAACACATAGTTGAGATTAAAACAAAAATAATATATATAGATATTTTTTTCATATCATATCTCCATTTCTTTTTGTATTCACCTTAAATATTTATCAACAGCATGTTCATGTTCTCTTGCTGTTTCTGAGAAAACATGAGTCCCATTGTTTTTTATACCATTTAAAACATAAAAATAGTAATTGTGTTCTGTAGGATTTAGTACAGCCTTTAATGATTCTTCACCTGGATTTGCAATAGGACCTGGTGGAAGACCTTCATATTTATATGTATTATATGGAGAATCTATTTCCAAGTCACTGTAAAGTAATTCTTTTTTTTGATGTCCCAAAGCATATTGGATAGTTGCATCACATTCCAATCTCATTCCTATTTTTAGCCTATTGTAATAAACACCTGCAATTATTGGTCTTTCTTCAGGCACACTTGCTTCTCTTTCAACTAATGAGGCAAGAGTTGCAACTTCTTTTAATGTAAGATTGACTGGAAGTTTTGATTTTTTTTCCAAATATATTGGAGTTATTTTTTCATCAAATGACTTTATCATCATTTTTGCTATTTGTAATGGAGTATATTCTTGGGGAATATCATAAGTATTAGGTAGCAAAAAACCTTCTACTTCTTTCAATTCTTCTCCATTGACAGTAAATTTATTTATTTTTGTGGCTTCAATAAATTCGCTTGATTTACAAAGCCCTTTTTGTGAAAAAATTTCTGCTATTTGTTTTAATGTCAGTCCTTCTGGAATTGTTATTAAATTTAAGGAAATAGTTCCTTTTTCAAGTTTTTCTATTATTTCAACAACAGATTCTTTGGGATTAAAAATATAGGTTCCTGGTAAAATTCTTCCAGATTTTAAATATTTTTTCATTGCAAATCTAAATACAATGGGGTCTTTTATTATTCCTTTTTCTTTTAAAATCTGTCCAGCATCTGCCCCTGAAGCTCCTTGTGGAATTGTGACTTCGATGTTTTCTCCTGTTGAATATCCCTGCAAACAATCTTTTACATGGAAATATCCATAAGTTACTGTAGATACTATTAAAATTGTAATTATAGCAATGAATATTAATATTCCTTTTATTACTTTTTTCATGGGTGTTGTTCTTCCATAACTCTTTTAAATTCTGAAAGTAGTAATTGCATTTCTTCTATGGACAAAAGTTCGTTTTCTTCTATTCGTTCGATAAAATCTATGGCATCTTCTGAATTTTGTACTAAAAATTCAATCATTTCATTTTGTTCTTTTGCTATTAATTCGAAATGTTTTCCAAATTGAAATTTCCATTTTAGAATTTTACATATTAATTTGCCTGCTGTCATTGAAGCTGTTGCATCTCCAATAGGAGACATATAAAATGGACTTTCAATCATTAAATTGACTGCCGATAGTTTCTTTTTAGAACATATCCAAGATATATAAAAATTTATTTCTGGAAGTTCTGTTTTTATGTTTGGTGGAAGTGAAAATTTTTTATATTTTATGGATTTATATTTTTTTGTAAATTCTTCTTTTAGTTTTTCACTGTTAAATATACATACAGGCATTCTTTCTTTTCTATGACTTGTTTGTGCAGATACACATGATACAGTATAGACATTTTTTATGCCAGATTTTTTGAATATGTCTGTCAATATATCTACATATTCAGCATATCTAAACATTGGTTTACTTCCAAGTAAAAATATTGTATTTTTATTTTCACTTACCCATAACACTGATTCTTGTCTTTTTAGTGTATTTATATTTAGTTTTACACCTTCTGAACTGTAATAATATATTGGGTTAAATCTACCAAAAGGCTTCATTTCAGAATATAGAGAAAGTTGAATATATATGTTGTTTAATGGACATATATCATCTTCCCAAAATATAAAAGCTGAAGCATCATGTAATTTTGGAATTTTTTCGAAAACTTCGAAACATTTTTTGTTATAAGTCATCACTATTTTCCTTTTTGAAAAATTGTTCTATTTCATTGATTGCATTTTTTACATCTTTTATTGTCAGATTTTTTGTCCCTGTCGTTGTTTTCGAATTTTCTTTTTTTGCTTGTTTGTTAATTTCTTTTAATTTGTTTATTTCAGAAAATATACTTTTTCTAATTTCTGTAGGAATTGACATACTAAATTTTCCCATTACATCATTTATTTTTTTGTTTAATTTTTCGATTTCGTTATCAATAGGGGTTAAATCTATGTCTATTTTATGTATTTTTACAAATGCTTCAATTATTGTTTTAGCCGCTTTAGGATATGGTATTTGAATGGTCTGTAAATATATGGGGACTTTTCCTAGTAGAACTCCTACCTCCATATTTCTGTCTATTGCAGCTAATGGCAATATTCCATTCATGCCACCTATAAAATCATTTGTCATTAATTTATCAGCCATTTTAAATTTGTATCCTAAAATGGATGCCAATTCTGCTGTAAAAAAATGGTTGTCTGTACCATACATTATATCTGAATTCATCGAATGATGAATTAATGCAAATGTTGCTCCTGCTGTATATATTCTTTTACAACCAAATTTTTCTGCTAAATCAAGTATCTCATTTGCCATTTTATATGAAATATTTTGTTCAGCAGATATATCTTCGTTTATTGGTGGCTGTTGATCTGATAAAAAAAATATAAAATTTTTATTTTCACTATATTTTTTTGAATAAAAAGTATTTCGTGGAAATTTCATTCCCTTTATTACATTGTCTTCAATTATTGTTGATATTGGATAATAATATTCAGATGAGTTTATTTCTGCAAAAGGTTTTGCATTTAGGGCTTTTACTAAAAAATCACCTGCTTGTAATCCAGCGTCTCCTATTCCTGGCCAAACTGCAAACATTATTGGATTATTACCTATATCGGGATTTTCAAAAATGGTATAGCTCATTGGAATTGTTTCTCCAAAATTTTTTATTTCGGTAATATTATTTAAGTATTTATATAGAATATAATGATGTTTTTCTATATATAATTTGATCTTCTATAAAAAAGTATAATTTACCTTCAGATGTATTTTTGAGCAAATTTCTTATTGCTGTATTTTTTTATTTTTTGCAGGATATTTTTTGTAGAAATTGAGAATACTTTTATAATAGTAGTGTTTAATTTTTTTATGGAGGATATTATATTATGTTTTTGACAAATACCGTTATTTATGATGGAAATTTTAAGTGTACTGCAATTAACGATGCTTCAGGGAAAAAATTGACTACAAATGCAAATAATGGCGAGCAACCTACAGATTTTTCACCAATGGATATTTTATGTTCTGCACTTGGAACTTGCACACTTTCTGTTTTGGCATTTGCTTCTGTCAGAGAAAATTTAGCTTTAGATGGAATGAAAGCAGAAGTTAAATATTCTATTGATGAAAAAACACATAAGGCAACAGGCTTTGATATTACAATAACAATGCCTAAAGGTCTTGAAATAACAGAAGTACAGAAGAAGAAACTTGAAAAATATGCTCATTCTTGTCCTGTAAAGGCAAGTCTAAATCCTGAATTGAAGATAAATACAGTTTTTGTATATTAATTTGTTCTTGAATTAGCATATTTTTCAACAATAGAGGGTAAGCTAGAAGAGAATAATCGAATAGGAGAAAAACATGGTCGAAGAAGCCAATAAAATTATTTTTTCAATGGTTAGAGTCAGTAAATTTTATGATAAAAAAGCTGTCATAAAAGATATTTCTCTTTCATTTTTTAAGGGGGCAAGGATTGGAGTTATAGGCTTAAATGGAGCTGGTAAAAGTACACTTTTAAAAATCATTGCTGGAGTTGACAAAGAATATAATGGTGAAGTCATATTTATGCCTGGGACTACTGTTGGATATTTGCCACAAGAACCAGTTCTCGATCCTGATAAAACTGTTAAAGAGACAATAGAAGAAGGACTTAAAGATATTCTTTCTGCTTTAAAAGAATATGACGATATAAATGAAAAATTATGTGATGATTCTGTTTCTGATGAAGAAATGGACAAATTGATGATGAGACTTGGTGAAGTTCAAGAAAAAATAGAATTTTTAGATGGCTGGAATCTCGATCATACTACAGATATGGCTATGAAAGCCTTGGCTTGTCCACCTCCTGAAACTAAAATTTCTGTTTTATCTGGGGGAGAGAGAAGAAGAGTTGCACTTTGTAGATTGCTTCTCGAACAACCTGATATTCTTTTATTAGATGAGCCTACAAACCATCTTGATGCAGAGTCTGTTTATTGGCTTGAAAGACGATTGAATGAATATTCAGGCACTATTATAGCTGTAACTCATGATAGATATTTTCTTGACAATGCTGCTGAATGGATTCTTGAATTAGATAGAGGCATTGGTTATCCCTGGAAGGGTAATTATTCTTCTTGGCTTGAACAAAAACAGAATAGGCTAAGAATTGAGGATAAAGCCGAGGCAGATAGAAAAAAGACATTACAGAGAGAACTTGAATGGATTAGAATGACACCAAAGGCAAAGCATGCTAAATCCAAATCTCGTATTTCCTCTTATGAAAAGTTGGTTTCAGAAACAGTTGAAAAAAGAGTTGGGAACATGGAAATATATATTCCAAACGGTCCAAGATTAGGTAAGAATGTAATTGATTTTGAAAATGTTTCTAAATCTTATGACAGTAAAGTTTTGATGAAAGATGTATCATTTTCATTGCCACCAGGTGGAATTATTGGCATAATAGGTGTAAATGGAGCAGGTAAAACAACACTATTTAGAATGATTGCAGGCACAGAAAAACCTGATTCAGGAACTATTAAAATAGGTGAAAGTGTAAAACTTGCATATGTAGATCAGCTCAGAGAAGGTCTCGATCCTGAAAAAACAATATGGGAATGTATATCAGATGGCAAAGATACAGTAATGCTCGGAAATATGGAGATGAATTCAAGAGCTTATACTGCAAGATTCAATTTTACAGGTCAAGACCAACAGAAAAAGGCAGGAAATCTTTCTGGCGGTGAGAGAAATCGTGTTCATCTTGCAAAAATTTTAAAATCAGGTGCAAATTTAATTCTTCTCGATGAACCTACAAATGATCTTGATGTAAATACATTGCGAGCCTTGGAAGATGCTCTTGAAAATTTTGCAGGTTGTGCTGCTGTTATAAGCCATGACAGATGGTTCCTTGATAGAGTTGCAACTCATATACTCGCATTTGAGGGAGATGGAAAAGTTTGTTGGTTTGATGGTGGATTTACAGAATATGAAGAGTATAAAATGAAAAATTTATAATTAAAAAATCTTTTATAAATCTTTTTTTGATTTTTAGGAAGGATAAAGAAAGATAACAAAAGAATTGATTAATTTGTTATCTTAGGTCTATAGATTTCGAGTTATATATCTGTAAGAAATTTAAGTAAAAATTCAATTCAGATAATGTTTGGTATAAGGTGGTGCGGAAGAATATGGCTGGAAATGGAAATACAATGGCTCTCCAAAATGAAGCCAATTCGCTTATGAGCCAGGCCCAGTGGGATAAAGCTCTTGAATTATATGAAAAAATTCTTGCTCAAGATCCTGAAAATGGAGATGCCTGTGTAAATGCTTCTAAAATTTATGCTATACGAGGAAGAATTCCAGAAACAGTCGAGAAATATCTCTTGCTTATGAAGATAAATCGTAAGTTTGGAGAATATAAATCGGCTCTTGAAAATGCCAAATGGGTTCTTAGACTTCAACCTGAGAATATTGATGTTAGAATGCTCAGTATTCAGATTTATAAGCAACAAAAAGATATAAAAGCACTTGTTGCAGAACAAATAAGGCTTGCTCGCATTTTCGTTGATTCAGGTAAAGGTGAAGAGGCTATAAAGCTATTAAAAGATGCACAAGAATATGCACCATCTGATTTGAATATAACCCTTCAGCTCGCAGATATATCTATGAGCAATGGACAGATGTCTGAAGCAGTGAACTATTATAAAATAGCAGCAAATTCATTCTTACAAAGAAAAGAGTTTGCTGAGGCTTTAGATGCTTTTCGTCGTATAAAAGTTATGGCTTCTAATGATGCTAAACTTTTGATGACTCTTGGAAATCTTTATTACATATTGGGAAGATATGCCGAAGCTCAAACTGAGTATAGAAATATATTTTCACATGATATGAATAACAAGAGTGCTTTCATGGCATTTGGTTTTGCAAGCCAAAAGAGAAAATTACCTAAAGATGCTCTTCTTGGATTTAACAAAGTTGTTCAAATTGATCCTACTGATGCACTTGCTCTTGAAAAGATTGGTGAGATCAATGAAGAGATGAACAATAATAATGAAGCTATTAAAAACTATGTAAATTCTGCTAATAATTATCAGCAAATTGGTGAACGCGACAGTGCAATAAAGCTGTATCAGAGAGTTTTGAAATTAGATCCTACTAATCCAACAGCAAACCGTGAACTTCCAAGTATGGGAGCTCCATTTGAATCTGATACTTGTAATGAGCCTGCAGAATTTAATCCTCAGATAGATGAAATTACAGATTATAATTTTGTTCTTCCTAATGCTAAAGAAGAATCTGAAGTAGATAGCCCTTCTTCTTCTGATACCCATGAACATGGATATTCAAGAGAGAGAGAAAGTTCTTCAAGAGGTTCTTCTGATAAAGAAGATAGAAGTCACATGCTTCTTAGAAAAGATTCTGGTGGCGGAAAATTAATGGCAAAAGGCTTTGGTAAAAAGGGTGGAATGGGACGTCCGATGTTAGGCGGTAGCTCTGATGAGGAAGAAGACGGAGGAATGTTCAAGTCCAAGTTTGGCAAAAAAGGTGGTATGAAAGGTAAAGCTGCCAAGCCAGTTCTTAAATCTAAAGCCCAAAGAGAAGAAGAGGCAAGATTGCAAAGAGAAGCAGAACTTGCTGAACAGAGAGAAAGAGAAGCACAAGAAAAGGTAAAAGCAAATAAAGTTTCCGATGCCGATTCTGAATTTATGCTTCAGCCTCCAGATTCTTCTGTACAATTACAAGAGTCAAAAGATATTACAACAGATATAGATCCAAATCTTCAACCACCTTCATTTGGTGGAGAAATATCAAATGATTCATCTCTATTTGGTGGAGATTTTGGTGTTGCTGAACTTCAACCACCTTCATTTGGTGATATTCCAAATGCCGATGCTCCATTATTCGGTGGAGATTTTGGTGCTGGTGAGCTCCAGCCACCTGCATTTGGCGATATGCCAAATAATGATGCTCCATTATTTGGTGGAGATTTTGATGCTGGCGAACTTCAGCCTCCAAATTTTGGTGAAGCTCCAATTGGTAATGATTCTCCATTAGGAGATTTTGGAGGAGATGTCCAAGCTCCAACTTTTGGAGAAGAAGCAAATGATAATTCTCCATTTGCTAATTTTGGAAGCGAAATGCAAAATCCATCTAATCAGACTCCTTTTTCTGGAGCATTTGGTGGAGAAGTGAAGCCTCCTGCATTTGAAGAAAATGTAGGTAATGATTCTCCATTTGGTGCTTTTGGCAATGAGCAAGCACCTCCTTTTGGTGAGCCAGTTGGTGATATTAATTCTCCATTTGGTGGCTTTGGTAATGAGCAAGCACCTCCTTTTGGTGAAGCCCCAGCAGGTAATGATTCTCCATTTGGCAGTTTTGGGGATGTTCAAGCTCCAGCTTTTGGTGAAGCCCCAGCGGGTAATGATTCTCCATTTGGCAGTTTTGGGGATGTTCAAGCTCCAGCCTTTGGTGAAGCCCCAGCAGGCAATGATTCTCCATTTGGTTCTTTTGGCAATGAGCAGACACCTCCTTTCGGTGAGCCAGTTGGTGATATTAATTCTCCATTTGGTGGTTTTGGTAATGAGCAGACACCTCCTTTTGGTGAAGCACCAACAGGTAATGATTCTCCATTTGGTGGTTTTGGCAATGAACAAGCTCCAGCCTTTGGTGAAGCTCCAGCAGTCAATGATTCTCCATTTGGTTCTTTTGGCAATGAACAAGCTCCAGCCTTTGGCGAAGCTCCAGCAGTCAATGATTCTCCATTTGGTTCTTTTGGCAATGAACAGCCCCCAGCCTTTGGCGAAGCTCCAACAGTCAATGATTCTCCATTTGGTGGATTTGGCAATGAACAAGCTCCAGCCTTTGGCGAAGCTCCAGCAGGCAATGATTCTCCGTTTGGTGGATTTGGCAATGAACAAGCTCCAGCCTTTGGTGAAGCCCCAGCAGGCAATGATTCTCCGTTTGGTGGTTTTGGCAATGAACAGCCCCCAGCCTTTGGTGAGGCACCAACAGGCAATGATTCTCCGTTTGGTGGTTTTGGGGATGTCCAAACTCCAGCCTTTGGTGAAGCTCCAGCTGACAATACAAAAGTAGCTACTGAAAAAGCAGGAGCAGATTTTAATGCTGTTCCAGATTTTGGTGATGTCCCTGCATTTGGTGATCTACCTGCATTTGGAGATTTACCTGCTTTTGATGCTTCTATGGAAAATACAGGAGAAATGCCTTTAGGCTCTGCTGATAATAATCCTCTCGAAAATTCTCAGACAGTAACTCCAGAAGCTCATACTGCCGTATTTGAGTCTTCTAATTCCCTATTTGGTAATGATGATTCTCTATTTGCTCCTTCATCAGATCCTTTTGCTTCATCTTCAGATCCTTTTGGGTCGCCGTCTGATCCATTTGCTTCATCAAATGAACAAACTTCATCTGATTCAATATTTGGAAATAGTAATGATGTTGCTTCTTCCATTTTTGGTGATACAAGTTCAGCTCCTGCTTTTAGTGTTTCTTTAAGGAAAGAAGAGCCTAAACAAGAGAATTTGGAAGAAATTGTAACAGAACCTGTTGATATTCCTATGCCTCTTGATATGGGCATGGGATTTGGACCAATGGAAGAAAATAGTGGAGCTCCTTCAGCAGATGAGTTGAGTAGCCCATTTGCACAAACTCCTTCAGCAGATGAACCAGCTTCGGTCTTTGAAGTTCCTGAGGTATCAACTGCTACACCAGATGATATAACAGCATTTACTCCAAATGTATCACCAGATGCACCTACAATGCAGTTTCCACCTCGTGATTCTTCAGATATACCAACAGGTAGTCTTTTAGTTTTACCAAATCAGGTTAATATTGTTAATGAAGATTCCGCAATGAGCAATATGTTTGCTGGTCTTCCTTTTGAAAAAGAAGATTTAAAATTGGAATCTAAAGATAGCAAGAAAGAAGAAAAGAAAATTTCAGCTATTGAATTGGTTAAACTTACAGAGAAGGATTTGATAGGAACTTCTGCTCCAACAGATGATTTAAGTGAAAAAATTTCTCCTGCTAAGTTATATCAAGAACGTTGTGATTCTATAAAAGAAAAAATTGAAGCTAAGGATATATCTGGTGCTATAGATATATATAATCAGCTTTTGGAAGAGAATCCTTCAAATGTTGAGTTAAGGGCTGATCTTGCTGATTTATATTATACAAATGGTATCTATAGTGATGCTCTTGAACAATATTCAATACTTGTTGATAAGGATCCTTCGAGAACAGATTATCTCCAAAAACTTATTTTCTTGGGAATATGGGGACAAAATATTGATCTTGCACAGAAAAATCTTTTAAATATAGCTAGACTTTATAAGAAAAATGGAGATATTCCAACTGCAATAGATTATTATCAGTCTGTTTTGGCTGTAGATTCTGAAAATGTTGAAGCAAGAGATGAAATTGTTGATATCTATTTAGATCAAAAAATGGAAAAGCCTGCACTTCATCATTTGAATATATTGGGAAATATTTCACTTGATGATACTGAACCTAACAGGGCTATTGAGATTTTAAATAAAATACAAAAATACACAGGACGACAGGATGTTTGCTTAAAACTTGCACAAGCTTATGATAAAGCAGGAATGTCTGAAGAGGCTTTATCTTCATATAAGTTATTGCTTACAAAGTACAGAGAGAGTTCAGATACTCAAAACATTGCTGTATGTCTTGAAAAAATAAAAACACTTACTCCAGATGATGTTTCTGTTTATGATGAATTAGCCGAAATATATAAGCAACTTGAAGAGAAAGATAAGTTGATCGAAAATAGGCTGGAATTGGGAAGATATTATCTATCTAAATCAATTCAAGATAAGGCAATTCCTGTATTTGAGGAAATTGTATCACTTGATCCTTCAAATCAAGGTGCAAGAAAAGTTTTGATTGATATATTTCTTGAAAATAAGGTCTTTGATAAGGCTTTTGAGCATATATCTATTTTATCTGAAATTTACTGTTCTGAAGATAGATTTGATGAAGCTATTGAATTATATGAGAGTTTGATTACTGAAGAGCCTAAACATCTACCTGCAAGAGATAAATTACTTTCTGTCTATCTCAAGATAGGTAAGAATGATGAAGCACTAAAAGAATTGATGTTCATGGCAAATGAATATTCTTCAGTAAATAAATGGAATGAAGCCGTAGAAGTATATAGACGAATTTTGGATTTAACTCCAAATGATGTGAAATCGAGATATGCACTTGGCTGTATATTGAAAGATAAACTTGCATCTCAAAATGAGGCTTTGGAAGAATTTAAGAAGGTCTTTGAAATAGAGCCTACATTCGAAGATAATGCAAAATCTTATATAGATTTGTTGTTTGCTTTAAAGGATCCAACAGGTGCAATGCAAGTTATAAATAAACTCATAGAAGAAGATCCTTCTTGGTCAGAGTATAAGAATTCTATTGTTGAAGAATTTAAGCAAAAGGCTGAATCAGATAAATCTGATATGGTAAACATATTCAACTTAGGAATTATATATAAAGAATTAAAACAGTATGATGATGCTATTAAGCAATTCCAAATAACTAAAAAGCAGTATGAATTCTTCGTTGATTCAGCAATTCAACTTGCACTGTGCTTTAGTGTAAAGCCAGCAATGAAATCTTTGGCTATGAGAACTCTTGCTAAAGATTTAAAAGATGCTCGATTTAAAGACAGTGAAAAAATAGAAATGAAATATGTTCTTGCAGGCTTTTATGAAGCTGCAGGCAAAACTAAGGAAGCCCTGAATCTCTACATTGAGGTTGAGACCGAACAGAAGGGATATAAGGATGCTTCTGAAAAAATTAGGTTGCTAAACAACTAATTGATATGTTTTTAATGATTTGATAATATAATTAACGCAGTCTGTGATTTTTCGGAAGCCTCGGAGGTTTTTTATGGCAAGTAAAGAGTTTGAAATGTTTGTAGAACAGGCAGATCGGCTTGCTTCACAAGGTAGGTTGGAAGAAGCTGTTGATATGTATCAGCGTGCTCTTTCAATTGAACCAAATGATGTGGCAGTAAGGCATAATGTAATTAATATTTATATAAAAAGTGGTGAATTTGAACCAGCCGTTTCTGAATATCTTCAATGGGCAAAAGTATGTCAAGAAAATGGCTTGATAGACGATGCTATCGCTGTCTATAATGAACTTAATGATTTGGAAAATCAAGTTTCTAAAAAAAGTTTCATGATGGGACAGAGAAGTGCTGTTGGAGATATAATAAAAGAACTGGTTGGAAGAGTTAGACCTGATGTTTATTACAATGTTGGAGTTTTACTCCAAGCAAAGGGTTTAATAGACAGTTCAATCGTTTATTTAAAGGCTTGCTTAGAACTTTCTTCGCCAGATTCTACTGCTCGTGTGCACATGGTTCTTGGTCAGGCATACATGAAAAAAGGCATGGATAGAGAAGCTATTGGAGAGTTTCAAGAAGTTGTAAGACTTGCTCCAATGGATGCTGCTTATGCCTATGAAATGCTTGGAGAAATATTCATTAGAGGTGGGAGAACTCCTAATAGCACTGTCAATTGGTTTAGAAGTGCAAGCGAACTTTATTTAAAAAATAGTCAAATTCTTGATGCCATAAGAGTTTTTGAGCGTATATTGAATTTTGATGCAAGAAATAAAGATGTTTTGACCGCTCTTTCAGAAATTTATTCTCAGAGAGGACAAATAGATAAATCTATAGATGTTTGTTTGAAACTTGCTAAAATTTATGAAGATGAGGGGCTTTTCGATAAAGTTGAGGCTATGTATGAGCAACTTACAGAATGGGCTCCAGATAATTTAGATTTCAGACAAAAGTTAATTGATATTTACCGTAAAATATTAAATGCAGATCCTGGAAATTTAATTGCAAGACATAAACTCATAAGTATTTTTCTAAATAATGGTTCTACTGAAGAAGCCATTCCAGAATTTCTTCTTTTAGCTTCTACATATCTTGAAAAAGGTATGTTCCAAGAGGGAATTTCTGTCTGTGAGAAAATGCTTGACATAGACCCAGATAACTTAAAGGCAAATGAGACATTGGGAGAAATTTATTTTAGAGAGGGAGATAGTGATAGAGCTCTCGATCAATTTCTTCATGTTGTTAAGTTGCTTAGAGACCGTGGGGATACAGAAGCAGCTGATAAGCTAAATAAAGACCTTGTAAAGAAATTTCCGCAACAGATAGAGATTTATTACCAACAGGCAATAGAAGAAAAGGAAAAAGGTAATTTTACAAGTGCACTTTCAATTCTTGATTCTCTTATAAAAGATAATCCACAATATAAGCAAGCTATGTTTGCAAGAGCTGATGTTTTTGTCAAACAAAATAAATGGGATGAAGCATTTGCTCAGTATAATGAGATACTTGCAATAGATCCTAATTATATTGAAGTCAGAAAAATTCTTCTTGAAAAATATCTTGCAGATGGTGATTTGGATAAGGCTCTTGCTGAAAGCAATGAAATGGCATTGAGACTTTTTAATAAGGGTGATTATAGAGAAAGTGAAAATCTCTATAGAAGAATGTTGACTTATTTGCCAGATGATCCTGAAATAAGAGAGAAAATATGTGAAGTTCAATCTGAAAGAGGACACATAGAAAAGGCTATGTCTGGCTATCTCATAATATATGAGATATATTTCCGCAAAAATGATATTCAGCATGCTATAGATATATGTAATAAAATTTTGAAATTAAGTCCTGAAAATGTTTTTGCAAAGAGAAAACTTGCTGATTTATATAAAACTTCAGAACCTAAAAAGGCTGTCGAAATTTATTCTGATGTGGCTAATTTCTATATGGATAAAAAACTTGAAAAGCCAGCAGCAGATATTTTTGGAGAAATTCTTGAGATATCACCAGAAGAAAATGATATCAGACAGAAATTAATAGGTATTTATATAAAGCAGGTTAGATTTGAAGAAGCAACTTCACATTATAGATATCTTTTAATGGATTATCTAAAAATAGGAAATTATCCAAAAGCTCGTGAAACTGTAAAAGATATAATAGCACTTCAACCTTTTGATCTCGCAATGAGAGAAGAACTTGGAGCTATATATATTGATTATAATCTTCTCAGTGAAGCTATGGAAATTTTTGAGGACCTCGTTCATGGTTATACAGAAAAAGGCGATTCTCAAAAAGTAATAGATTTGAATTTGAAATTAGAACAACTTGCTTCTAAGCAGAAAAATCGCTCTCTTGCTTGGGATTATTCTATTAAAGCTGCTGAATTATATTATAAAGATGAAAAATATGACGAAGCTACTGAAAAATATTTGTCAACTCTAAAACAGATGATAGAATATGATGAGTATGATAGGGAAGCTGTTGTTTTTGATAGTTTAATAGGTATATATAAATTTAGAGATAATATTGATGAAGGTATTGCTAAATTAGATTCTATTGCACATGAATTTATAGAATCTGGTGATATTGATAAAAGTCTTGTACTTTTTGAGCAGATTGAAAAAGTTTATGAGAATAACAAAGAATTTGAAAAAGCTCTTAAAGTTCTTGATTTCTTATCATCACATTATGAAGAACTTGGAGATATTTCTGAATCACTCAGAGTAAGACAATCTATGAGTGAGCTATACTTCAATCTTGATAAGAATGATGGTAATAGAAAAGATGATATTGTAGAGAATTACTTTGCAATGATAGACTTGGCTTTGAAGAGAGATATGCCTTCTGAAGCATGTACATATTATGATGAGATAGACAAGATTAAACCAAATGATTCACCTTCTGTTTTGAGAATGGCTCAAATATTGTTTAATGCAAACTTTATGAATGAGAGCCTTCCATTCTTTGAGAGACTTTTGGAAATCGATCCTAACTCACATGAGGCAATGTCTCATTTGGCTATAATTCATGCCAATAATTCAAATTATGATCAGGCTATAGTTTATGCTTCTAGGATATTGACAATAGGAAATATAGCTTCTGTGATAAAAGAATATCGCAAGATGGTATTTGAGAATTCTTCTGAGGGAGAAGCTCACATGAATTTAGGTAAATTTTATGAAGCACTTGGATTCCCAGAAGAAGCTGTTGCAGAATATAATGAAGCTACTAAGACTGAAGATAGTAAAGTTGAAGCTCAGAATCAAATTGGATCAATATTCCTCAAACAGAAATTTTATAATCTTGCTATATCTCAATTCCAAAATATTCTTGCTGAGGGAATTGATGATGAAGAAAGAGAACAAGCAACAAGATATAACCTAGCAGAAGCATTCTTTTGCCAAGAACAATATGAAGAGGCACTTACAATGTATGAAGAATGTTATGCAGTTGATATCAGTTATAGAGATGTTGAAGAGAAGATCGCTAAACTTGTTGAAATGATTGAAGGAAATAATTGATAGAATGTAATTTATATTTTGGGGTTATTTTATGTCATCTTTTTTTGATTTCTTTTTTAGTTGGAATGCGAGCATTGTTTTTTCTGTTATTTTGATCTTATTGTTTGTTTGGGAATTTCTTGATAAAAATTCTTCTGAGAAAAAGATTGATGATACAGAGAAAAAAGATCCGTTCGGACTTTTAAATTGATAATTTTGATTTGTATTTGTCTGGAGGGTATAAAGTGAATTTACCAAAAGGAAATAAGTTGTTTGAAAAAGTAGCACTTAATAGCAATGATATAAAAATTCTGACGGATAATCTCGCCAAAAATAAATTTTCTGGTTATATAAATTTGGAGATAAATACCGCCAATATGAGATGGAGAGGGATATTGTTTTATGCCCTTGGTTTGAATAAAACATCTTTTGAAATTGATAACAACAATAATTTTAAGTTGATGAAATCAGCTTCTCGAGTATTGGGTAAGGTTAAAAATTCAGGAGCAGTTGTATCTGTTTATATTTTTTCTCCAAAGATTGTTGATGTTTTATCTAATTTTTATCTTTTTGCCGATATAGCCAATAGAGAGCCATTGAAAAGAAAAGAATTTGGAAAACTTTTAGATGAATGCAAAGATACTGGAATGTATAGTATCATGGAAATAGAGGCAAGAGGTTCTAAAAATCTTCTCGTAATGGATCAGGGAAATTTTGTTTCAGATCCTTGTGCAGAATATTTTGGTGATATTTTGACAAACCAAGAACAGATAGATGACTTTGTTTCATTTGTAACGACAAATGGCGGAACTATAACAAGGTCTGGAATAACTTTGGAAGATATGAGAAGAAAAGAAGCTGAAGCTCAGAGAATACTTCAACTTGAAAAAGAGTTAGGAGTTATAGTAGCTGGTGGATTCTTTGCAAGTAATGATATAAAAATTGATGAAATTACGATAGGACAGTGGGGATTGGGAAAGAAAGCAGGAGTTGATATTGAAATAACAACTCATAAAGGTCTCATTACTACAACAAAATGTATTCCAGGAAAAGGAATGACTCAAGGAACTATTTCAATTCCACAGGCATTTTGTAAGAGTTTGAATGTAAATAATGGAGAGTTGATTACTGTAAGACCGTTAATTTAAGATTGATATTTTATTTTTTTGATAGGAGAAAATTTTTATGAATTCGATAAAAGATGCGTTAGATGCTCTTTGTAGGATAGATGGTGTTACTTATGCATCATTTGTCGATGCAGAAGGAGAGTTGATTGAGGCCTCTGGAGATGAACCTGAAAAGTTTTTAATGCCTGGCAGTTTTGTAAATGCTCTTAGAATGCTTTGCGAGCAGATAGACTCCCAATATCCAGTTGAAAATATGAGTCAGTCTTATATTGAATTTGAAGATTTCAATTTTACCTGTGTTCCTATTGCAGAGTATTTTCTTTGTATAATAGCTTCTGCAGGTGTAAATTTAGGTCGTGTTAGACTTGAAATTAAAAAGAATAGAAAACATTTAGAAGCCGTTGTTTCTGTAAGTGAATAGTATATAACATATTGTATTGTTCTATAATAGGAGGTATTTCAATGTCTAAAACGACTATTGAGCGGAAAATAGAAGCCTTGAAATCTTTACTTGATGAATATCCAAATGATCTTGAAACATTAGTTGCCTATGCTGAATATCAAATGAGATTTGGAAGTAGGCTTGAGGCACTTCAAACATATCAACATGCTTTATCAGTTGATAGTAATAGTTTTGAAGCTCGTTTGGGGCTTTCTGTGATTTATATGCACCATGGGCTTTATGAAGATGGTTTTTCTGAATTGATTAAAATTCTTAAATCTGATTCTAAAAATGTAGATGCAAGAATTTATTATGATTATTTTGCATCTTTACATGAGCCTTCAAGAGATATATCAGATGAATATGCAAAGTTGCCTTTGTGTGAATATACTCTTAAAGATATTAGAGTAATACAAGCACATTTTGATTCTTTAGATGAACTTTCTAAGTTGACGATTTCTGGCTTTGATGATTTGATTCAAGAGACAGATGGTGAGTTATTGTATGAATATGGTAAGGAAGTTGCTTTAAAGAGGCATGAAGATA
The DNA here is from genome assembly GCA_045114665.1 of Candidatus Xenobia bacterium. Classification (GTDB taxonomy): domain Bacteria; phylum Vulcanimicrobiota; class CADAWZ01; order CADAWZ01; family CADAWZ01; genus CADAWZ01. Next base: position 24,724 of record JBGUKW010000215.1, read on the forward strand.
TTGAGATTTTTAAGAACCATCTTGTAAATTTAGAAGATAATATTTTAGATTCTATAAAAGAAATTAAAAGAGCCAAAAGGGAAAACATTGAAAATTCTGTTCTTCAAGAAGAAAAGATTAAGATGGAGGAAGAAGCTATTCGTCTTGAAGAGATAAGAAGAAAAGAAGAAGAAGAAAAGAGAAGACTTGAAGAAGAGATAAGACTAGCTCAGGAAGAAATTAGACGAGCTGAGGAAGAGAGATTAAGACTTGAAGAAGAGGCACGCAGAGCTGAGGAAGAAAGACTAAGAAGGGAAGAAGAAGAACGCAGAGCCGAAGAAGAGAGAATTAGGCTTGAAGAAGAGGCACGC
>JBGUKW010000216.1:0-7200 GCA_045114665.1 Candidatus Xenobia bacterium
ATAATTCAGCTTTACCTTGAAACATTGCCTCTAATGTTGATAAAGTAAGAGATTTTCCAAAACGACGAGGACGAGAAAGAAAATAACATTCTCCATTTTCGATTAAATTTAATATTTGTTTAGTTTTGTCAATATAAAGATAATTTTTAAAACGAATATTTTCAAAATGTTGAATACCTATTGGTAATTTTTGCATAATCTTTATTATCCTTTCCTAAAAGAGTGAATCCTTCCTTATTTTTTCTCCTTCGATAAAAAAAACAAAATTTTATTTATATTAAAATTATAACACGAGAAAAAAATAAAAACAAGATAAAATTTTTTTATCAAAGCAATTTTCAAAATTTGCAAATTTTAATTGAGAACAGAGTCTATTCAGACAAAGAGGATGAGGAATAACACACAAAAAAACTGCTCTGATTGTATAAATCAGAGCAGTTTTTTTGTGTGTGGGGAAAATTATTGTTTTTTCTTAAAAAAATTCTTTTCTTCAAGTTTTATTTTAACCACTTCAACAAATTTTTTTATAAAAGATTGATGTTTTATTTCTTCTTCTTTTAATTTTCCTTTATATAGATCATTCATAATTGAAATATATGACTCACCAATCACACCACTAAATCCAGCTATCATTGCCATACTAAAAGCTCCCCCTGCAATAGTACCAATAACAGGAATCATTTTTATTAAATTAGCCATTCCCATTATTGGCAATCTACCTATCAAAAGCCCTATACATGCCGCTACCATATCTCTTATTGTTTCTTTTGGCACCTTAACTCCGTATATAACAGTAATTGCCACCAACATGGAAACATTTGATGGTAAAATTAGCCAAAAATCTGACCAAGGTAGAAAACTTCCAACGGAATTTATCACAGAACATGTAGCAACAACATTCATTGCTTGATCTTCTTTCATCTTCAAATCAATTATCTGAGAACTTACCAATGCTTTTTTCTGAGCCTCTGGAATTAAATCAGTAGTCTCTTTAAGTAATTCTTCCAAGCCAAAAGATTTTAATGTAATTTGATTTCCTTCATTTTCTTCATCTTCTATTTCATAAGGTTCCGCCCTTACTATTACGATCTTGCATTTTATCTTTTCAGAAAGCTTTTCTTTTAACTCTTTTCCATTTTTCTTATCCTGTGTTTTAGTCAAAACAACAATTACAGGTAATTTTTCAGACATTTTTTCTATGAAAGTAATTTCAAAATCTTCATATCTTGAACCTTCAGAAGATATACAATACCACATAACATGGATAAAATCATCCAAATTACCTTTTTTTATCATCTTATCACATAAAGAATTAATCTCCTCAGAACAGGAATCAGCATTCCCCAATTCAAGCCCTACAGTATCGTAAATTCTCAGAGGATAATTAGGTAATTGATGACATTTAATTTCTTGTGTTACTGGTTCACCATTTCCAGTTTCAGCCAATTTTTTTCCAAAACAAGCATTTAAAAGTGTACTTTTTCCTACTCCAGTTTTTCCAACAACAATCATATTTAAATGTTGAAACTGCTTATCAACTTCTTCAAATTGTTTATCAATTTCTTCATTTAACTTAATCAAATCCATAAATTTATTCTCCAATATTTCTATTTTAACAATTTTAATTCTTTCAAATATATATCCTTAAATTCTTCCTTAATTTTACCATTTTCAAAATCTTCTTTAGATAGCTTTCCTTCATAAATCATATCCATAACTTTTATATAAGCCAAACCTAATGCACTTGTTAATAATCCAGCAGTAGTTCCATTAATTGCTCCACCAACAACAGTACCAATCCCTGGAATTAATTTAATTATATTAGACGCCAATAATTTACCTAAATAAGTTGTTCCAGATGTTCCTATAACTGAGGAAACAATACCTGTCAATAAAGCCTTTGAAAAAGGAAAACCATAGACAGAAGTAATACTTGCAATCATAGTTATTTGAGTAGGAATAATTGTCCAAAAATCAGAAAAAGGAACAGGTATATATCCTTCAGCAAATGTCCCTGCTACTGTTAATAAAACAATTTGCTGTGCTTTTTCTCTCTTAATTTTCAACGATGATTTTTGGCAATTGATCCAAGCAGTTTGCTGTGCTTGTGGTATTAAATCAAAAGTAATTTCGATTAATTTATCCAATCCAAATGATTTTTTTATAACTATCTCTTTTCCGTCATCATCTTCCCCATAAAAAGTTTTAGCAAGTAAAATCACCGTATTTTTAGCTTTTGTATTTTTTGATTCAATTACTTTTTTTAAATCTTCAGCATCTTTTTTATTTATAGACTTTGTAAGAACAATTATAGTTGGTATTTTTTCAGATATTGCATTAACAAAATCTATTTCTGTTTGCTCAATTCTTGTTCCCTCAGAAGATATGCAATACCACATAGCATGAATCAGATTATTTTTATCACCTTTTTCAATTTGTTTTTCATATAAACGATAAATTTCATCTCTACACTTTTCAAAATTTGTCAATTCAAAGCCAACTGTATCATAAATTCTCAGAGGAAATCCTTTTTTTTCATAACATTTAATTCTATCTGTTACAGGTTCACCAATTCCAACATCAGCTAAATCTTCCCTAAAACAAGTATTTATAAGCGTACTTTTACCTACTCCTGTCTTACCAGCAATAAGTAAATTCGCATATCCCATATTTTTCATAATTTCTGAAAATTTAGAAATAAAAAGCTCAACATAATTGATTTTATTATCAGGACTATTATTTTCCATAAAAAACCTCCATAGATAAGTTTTATTTTACAATCTCAACTTTTACAAAAAGTTATCTATTTTATTACAATTCCGTCTTATATTAATGACACTTTCTGTCATTCTGCTAATTTATAGACCAAAATATTTTCTATCACCATGATAAATAAAAATTTAGTATCTTTTTAAGATTCAAAAAAAAAAAAACAGATTTTTAGGAGATTCTAATCATGGACAATTTTTGAAATTAAAGGCAACAAATAAGAATATCTACATATCATTTACATAGACATATTCTGTCTATCTAAACAAAAAAAGCAAATAAAAAAAAGAAGCCCTTATTTAACTTATGAGCTTCTTTATTTTATCTTATTGTTGATGATTAATGCAAAAAATAATTAAATAAAAAGTTGCTGAAAACTATCCAATATAGCCTATTTACTTTCCCTTTGTCATTGCTAAAAAGAGGCTATTTGGATAAATTTTAAAATATCAATCAACATTGCCACAATGGGGTTACTTCGGTAATCTATTATGTGTTCTTACATATTCGGTGATTTTTGAAGTACCTATCTGCTTTTCCAATTTGATCATCTTGTTAAGTCCTTCATTATACAAATCACTTTCTCTTTCCATTTTATCTTTCAAATATTTTGTCTGTCCCATATTTGTAAGAAATTTATATGAACACCATTCAGCAAATCCCTCTGAAAAAAGCAAATCAGCTCCACTTTTTCCATATTTATACATCCAAGAATGAGCAGATTCATGTGTTAAAATATCACAGACAGTTATTCTTGACATACCTTTTTGAATATATATTGTCATATCACCTTGTGAAAAAAGACCTATTGTATTGTCTCCATATTCTGTTGGAACATCATACATATTGTATTTGATCATATTTGACATTATACTCATATCAGAAAATTTTACATTTTCAGGTTTTACAGGAACAGTCAAACCAAATTCATTTTTCATATATGCAGAAATTTCATTAAAAACTTGTCTCAGCTGATCTTTTGTAACTATTATATCTTTTGAGCACTCATCACAAGTTACATAAGAACCATACCTTGAACCAGTTTTTTGTGGAACAGGAATATTGCAAGTCATACATCTATCTGGATATTTGTTATAACAATTTTCACAAACAGGTCTATCATCTAAAGTAAGATAATATCTACCACTCATCATTGTTTTTTTACAGACAGAACATTTACTTTTACCAGCTTGTATTTTATTAGTTTTTGGAGAGTTAATCTTATTTTCAAGTTCAAGAGAAGGCTTATCATCATCTTGATAATAATTACCTTGTTTTAGCAATATATCTGCACAAGAACCACAATAAACATTTGTTCCATCAGTAAAACCGCCTCTTGTAAATTCAGTTCCACAAATCGAACAAGTATAATGTCTTGCAGCTAAAACAGATGTAGGTAAAAATACAAACAATACTAAAAACAGAATCAATATATATTTTTTTTTCATTTATTACTCCTCTGGAAAATCATTGTGAGTTTTAACATATTCCAAAAGTCCCTCAGCTGTCATTTTCTTTTCAAGCTCAAGCATTTTTCTTAGCCCCTCTGTATAAATTCTATTTTCTTTCCAATGCCAAGTTTTTCCTATGCTCATAACATATTTATAAGCACACCAATCAGCAAAACCTTCCTTATACATAGGACTTGCCTCCTCCACATAACCAAATTGATGCATGCAAGCATGACCTGATTCATGAATGAGAGTTTTAATACTTTGATATTTAGACATACCCTTTTGAAATAATATATTTTTTCCTTCCGAAAAAAGCCCAGAAGCTTCTGTTACATAAGCACTTTTAGGATTCATTTTCACCCTCTTAGTCATCTCGGATATATCAGAAAAATATACATTTTCAACAGGAACAGGAACATTTAATCCTAAATATGATTTCATAAATGTACAAGCCTCAGAATAACACTCTTTTAATTGAGAATCTGTTACAACAATATCTTTTGAACAAGAAGTACAAACTAACCAACTACCATTTCTAACTCCTTCATTAGGTGCAATTCGAAATCCACAATTTCTACATTCATCTTTGCAATTTTCGTAACAATTTAAACAACAAATTCTGTCAACAGGAGTAGAATAAGAATAATATTGTTTTCCAACTTCACTAAGAGGTCTATGACAAACATTGCATATAATATTATTTGAACAATATTTACAAGTTAACCAAGTTTTATCTTTTTTAACTTCTCCATTGAGAGGAATTGGCAACCCACAAGTGCTACATCTATCTTTATATTTTTCATAACATTTAGAACAAAACGGTTTATTATCAGTAGTAAGATAATATTGCTTTTCAGTGTCAATATTTTTATTACAAACATTACATATATCACTTCGTTGCTGTTCTTGCTTTAATTGTTGTTTTCGTTGCTGTTTCTTCTGTTGCTGTTCCTGTCGTTTGGTCTCTTGTTGTATTTGTTGTTGTGTCTGCTGTTCCTGCTGCTGTTTTGACTGTATCCACTGTTGTTTTGTACTATTACAAGTTTTACAAAGATAACCTATTTTTGTCTTTTTTCCAAGATTACTATAAGTTATAGGTACTCCACAAAAATCACAATGTATTCCCTGAGCCTCTTGTTTGGTCGGCTGTTGTGTTTGTTGTTGTGTCTGCTGTTCCTGCTGTTGTTTGGTCGGCTGTTCCTGCTGTTGTTTTGACTGTCCCCACTGTTGTTTTGTACTATTACAATTTTTACAAAGATAACCTGTATTTGTCTTTGATCCAAAATTACTATAAGTTATAGATGTTCCACAATTATCACACTGTGCTCCCTGTGCAAAAACAGGCAATGCTTGGAAAAATGACAAAAAGACTAAAATAAAAACCCAAATATATTTTTTTGTCATTTATTACTCCTCTGGAAAATCACTGTGGTTATAAACATATTTTAATAAACCATTAGCTGTCATCTTCTGTTCAAGTTCAAGCATTTTCCTGAGACCATCTCCATAAATTCTATCCTCATCTTTTGCTATCCTCATGTAATATTGAGTTTCACCAATACTTGATAAATATTTATATGAACACCATCTTGCAAAACCTTCTGAATATGCAAGACTTGGTCTCTGTTGATATCCAAAATGTGCCATACAAGCATGAGCTGATTCATGAACAAGAGTTGATAAAATTTGTAATCTTTCCATTCCCTTTTGAACTTTTATAGTATTCTTTCCATGACTATATATTCCTATTGGGTTTTGACCATAACTACGAGGAATGTCATCTGTTCGTGATTTATTCATAGTATCTCTCATTTCAGACATATCTGAAAATGATACATTTTGAGGAGGTACTGGAACATTAAGTCCTAAAGTTCCTCTCATAAAAGCACAAGCCTGAGCGAATAATTGTTGTAATTGTTCATCTGTAACAACAATATCTCTTGAACAATACTTACAAGTTAAATAACTGCCATTTCTTCCTCCCTCTCCTGGTGGAATTGGCAAACCACAAGTATTACAAGTGTCTTTATATTTTTCCTTACATTCTAAGCAATAAGGCTTATTATTACTAGTCCTATAATATTCATATTGATATGATTCACCATTTGCCTTTTGCTCAGCATAATCACCAATACCCTTCCCACATACAGCACATTTTGCCTCAGATTTAAATCTATTGTTTCCTGTAGCACACCTTGCACATGTGTAAATAAAATTGCCATATTGATCTTTTTCAGCTTTATATCCTGCTCCTTTTATCACTTGGTTACATTTTACACATTTAATCGTCTTACTAAGTCCACTCTGTTGAGCACAACCGACACAATAAACAACAGGCTTTCCATAACCATCTCGACCTTTTGCATACTGCTCAGTAGCTCCTATTTTTCGATGACATTTATCACAAGTCAATTCACCTTTTAAAACATCATTACCTTGTAATTTAGCAAGACAAGAAGCACAATAATAATTAGTACCATCTGTACCGCCTTTTCCCCTAATTATTTGTCCACAAGTAGCACATTTATATATTTTAGCTTGTTGTGGTGGTTGTGCCTGTTGTTGAGGATTTCTCCCATTCTGTTGCATATTGGAAAGTTTTATATAACAATTCCTACAGAGATACCCTCTCTCTGTTCTTGCTCCAACATTGCTATTGTTTAAAGCTGTTCCACAATAGACACACTGTGGTCCCTGTGCCAAAACTGGCAATGTTTGAAAAAAGAACAAAAAAGCCAAGAAAAACAAAAAAATTAAACTCTTTTTCATATATCACCCTCCCTATATTTATAATTTATAGTTAAAAATTTATCTCATTCCCAATCTTTTCATTTCTTGTTCTACCTGATAACTAACATATCTAACATTATGAAATTTTCTTCTTGTCAATCTACTATAAGCCATGTGTATTTTCACAAAGATACTTGTATTTTTTTTCAATCTAACTCTATATTCTTGTGGCATAAATAAACACCCA
>JBGUKW010000217.1:0-7448 GCA_045114665.1 Candidatus Xenobia bacterium
CTATCAAGAAAAAGTATATGACCCTGAAGGTAACGATCTTACAGCAATAAAAAACTCTGACAGAGGAATAATAATTGAACTCTTAAAAACAATGCATGGAGTAACTGGTGCTGACTACAAAGACGACTACGAAAATTGTCAAGATTATATCATTTGTTCAAATAAAAAATATGAAGAATGTTATGCAGAAACTAAAGGAGTATTTGACATAAAAACAGTAAAACTTCAAAATGTAAATGCTGATGAACTAAAATCAGAAACAGATAAAACTCCAGTAATAACTTTAAATAAATCAGTAAAAACCGACAATTTTAATTTATTTACTCTAACAAGAGAAAAAAATGGAGATTTTACTGAAGATAAGACAAAATCTACCGATTTAATTTTTGGAACAAAAAATAGAGGAACTTCAGAACTAAATCTTTTAGAGACAAGATATTCAGAAAATTCAAACGAAAACAAAGAAGAAATAAACAGTCTGATTGCAAATCCAAATGCAGTTACATTATACACAACAGGTGATTCTCTAATAAGTGGTAAATTGTCAGGAACAGGTCAAATATTATCAAATGGATACACCTATTTTAAAGCAGGTACACAATTAAATATTGATGATACTAACAATGCAAATAAAAAATTCACAAGTAAAATTGCTGTATATTCTAAAAAAGATATACAAATGGGAGTTCCAGAAGGAAAAGAAAATTCAAATATATTAAAACAACAGATTAAAAATGTACTGGAAGATATATCAGAAAGTAATTACGAAACCTATAGTCCAAGTAGTATGGTTACTCATGTCCTTTATTTTAATATAAAACAATCTGATCTTATGTCAGATAGTGCAAGGTATGGGGTTGACGAAAAATTACTTTCCCCAGCAACACCACCAGGGAGACCCTCAGGAGGTTCTAACCATAATGGAAATTCATCTCATTCAAGTGTTAATCACTATATAACTCTTTCAGATTATATGACAAGATATTATGGTTTTAGTGATAGAGAAAAGCAAGACTATATAAGTAACATTGTTCAAAGCAACATATATAAAAATAAAAATAATTATTACAAAATAGTTGGCAAAGATGATATAACTATTTTTGACTATCAAGCTCCATCAGGCTTTAGTGGAATAATTTATACTTGTGGAAATTTTAAAACAAATGCAATAAATTCTGATCTAACTGTAAATGGAATTATAGTAGCCTATGGTGGAAATCCTGGAAAATCAGGTAGTGATGGAAGTCCTGGAAAATCAGGTGGTAATATCCTGTTAGATGGTTGTAAAAATTTTACACTTACATATAATTCAACAGATATTGACAATATAAGAAGGCTCTGCTATGAAGCTTACCCAATAAATTTAACTTGTGTATATTACAATAGATTATAATTATAATTATAAAAAAATGAGATTCGAAAAATTTCGAATCTCATTTTTTATTAGTTTAAAATTTATTTTATGGAGGTGGCGGGAATCGAACCCGCGTCCGAAAAGACCCACACAGTGATGTCTACGAATGTAGCCTACAATTTAAAATTTCGAATTTCAGAACTCCCATAGGCAGGATTTCCAATTTTCTATTCCTCTTTGTTTCCCCTCTGCTCCGAAGAAAACTAACATCAGGTAGTCTGTATTGTTTATGCCCAGTTTCTATCGACAGACACGGTAGAAGTGGACATTGGCTGACTAAGCAGCCAAAGCGTATTCGTAATTATTGTTGTTTATTTTTTTCCGCTCGTTTAGCGAGAGCACGGAACTCGATCCGCAACCAAAGCACGAATAACTCCCCGTCGAAACCAGTACACCCCCAAATGTTATCTGGTGAAATCATTATAACACCTATCTAAAAAAAAATCAAGTAAAAAACTTCCAAAAAATATTACTTTTTGGAAGTTTTCTTTTTACATTTTTGTCAAATTCTATATAAAATGTTTCAAATATAATATTTTTATCTAATTTTTTTTCTCTTACATCTTGGAAGTCTTATAATTTCAGACATCAAAAAACTTCTTCTCAAATCATCTTTCGTCCAATGTTTTGGAATCAACTCACTTGTAGAAGAAACAGATGTAATCGCATGTGAACTATTATTTCCATTAAAAACAGACTGTTGCTTTATAGCTTGAAGTTGATTTGCTTTTTCCTTTATTCGATTTTGCGAGTCATCCAAATCTTTTTCCGCCGAACGACTTCCTTTTATCTGTGATTGTAATAAAAAAGTATCATTGAACATATCTATAAGATGAGCAGGCAATTCAAGAGTAATTGAATCTCCCCTACACCCCAAATTATAAATAGCCATACTAGTTAAATTTCTGACAAAATTTTCATTAGGAGGATTATTTACATCTGTCAAAACATTAACAATTCTCTGTCTCATTTCACTTGGAAGAGTATTTAAATGAGTTTGACGCACTCTAGCAAGCAATTTCATTTCTTCATATTCTGGCAAAGAATGTAAATAATTAAAATAAATTTTTATAAATTGCTGAACAGGAGCAGAATCAAAATTTACTTTTGCCATATTTTATTACACTCCAGCTCTTAAAGCATTTGCAAGTGCAAGAGGAACTTCAGCTTCAGAAGCTATAACCTTTGCCTGCATCTCTATAACTTTTGCTTGCATTTCTTGTTCTTCAGCTATAGCTAAAGATTTTCTCTGTTCTGATTTAGCTTGTGCAATATTCTTATCTGCTTCTGCTTTTTGAATTTGAAGTTCTGAACCAATATTTTTGCCAACATCGACATCTGCAATATCAATAGAAAGAATTGTAAAAGCAGTTCCATTGTCAAGTCCCTTTGCTAAAACTGTATCTGAAATAAGCATTGGGGACTTCAAAACAGTCTTATGTGAATCTGCAGAACCAATAGTAGAACATATACCTTCTGCAACTCTTGCAATAACTGTAGCTTCACCAGCTCCACCGATAAGTTTATTTATATCAGCCTTTACAGTAATTCTTGCCATTGCCTTTATCTGAATACCATCTTTTGCAACTCCACCGATAAGAGGAGTTTTTATAACTCTTGGATTAACACACATATTTACAGCATCAAGAACATCTCTTCCAGCCAAATCTATAGCACATGCTTTTTCGAAAGGAAGAGGAATTTTAGCCTGTTTAGCCTGAATAATAGCCTGTATGACTGTTTCAATATTTCCACCTGCCAAATAGTGAGATTCAAGCTCATTAGCTGTTACATGTAAGCCTGAATTTTTTGCAGATATAAGCTGATCAACTATGATATCTGCCTTAACTCCTCTAAATTGCATAAACATCAAATCCCAAAAACTGACAGAGACATGGTTACTTCCTGCTTTAATAGCAGTAGAAAATGGAAATAAAGAAGCAATTATAACAAAGCCAATAAATATAACTGCACATATCAAAATTATATTCATAATTATCTAAAATCTCCTTTCTAAATATTAAACTGATCAGAATGAACACCAGACATAGATTCACGCATTTGAGTATCAGCCAATAAATTCTTGAGATTATAGTAATTCATCACAGAAATCCTACCTGTTTTTAAAGCTTCACTCATTGCAAGAGGAACTTCTGCTTGGGCTTCTACAACTTTTGCTTTCATCTGTTGAACATAAGCTTTCATTTCCTGTTCTCTTGCCATAGCTGCTGATTTTCTTGTTTCAGCTTTAGCTTGTGCAATTTCTTTATCTGCCTGTGCTTGATTAATTTGAAGTTCTGCACCAATATTTCTTCCAACATCTAAATCAGCTATATCTATTGATAAAATTTCAAATGCAGATGATTCATTAGATTCTCTCTCTAAAAATGCCTTTGAAATTATTTCAGGAGATTCCAAAACATCCTGATAATTTTCTGAAGAACCAATAGCAGTACAGATACCTTCTTGTACTCTTGCAAGAATGGTCTCTTCACCAGCTCCACCGACAAGACTTTTAATATTTGCTCTTACGGTAACACGACATTTTGCAATTATTTCAATACCATCTTGAGCCATAGCAGCAATAGGTGGAGTTTCCAAAACTCTTGGGTTAACACTCATTCTAACAGCTTCAAGAACATCTCTTCCAGCTCTGTCTATAGTACAAGCATCATTAAAACTCAAATTGATATTTGCTTTATCTGCAGAAATAAGAGCTCTTACAACAGGCATAACACGACCACCAGCAAGATAATATGAAGCCAATTCTTCAAATGTTATCGTCTCTTTTAAACTTGCCTTATGTGCCATAATAAGTGGATTTATAATAACATCTGGTGGAACATTTCTTAATCTAAGACCTATAAGCTCAGGCAAGCCTATTCCCCTAACTCCAGACAGTATAGCTGCAAACCACAATGGAACAGGAAAAATAACACCAAATAAGATAAAACAAACAATGAGACCAGCAACACATAAAAATATCCAACAATTAAAATCCATATTCTATTTATCCCCCTCTATTATTTCTTTTACGACAATTCTATTGGCAGAAATGTCAATAATTTCAACTTTTTTATTGATATCAATAAATGAATTTTTCTCAGCAACTACATCTGAAGTTACCTCATCATCAAAACCAACAACTATAAATTTAGCTTTTCCACCAGGTTTTAATCCTGTAGTTGTAGTTCCTACTAAACCAACTGATAATTCAGGCTGTGGATTTTCTTCTTCCACACTTCCATCTTTTGTATAAGTTTGCTCAGAAGAAATAGACCAACCATTTATTTTTAATTTTGTTCCCATTGCTTTTACAACACCAAATGTAAAAGCAAAAACAAAAACAAAAACAAGGCAAGATAAAATAAGAGCTTCTTCCAAATTGTTATTACAGAATCTCAAAATTCCAATAAACAACATTATTGTTCCAATAATTCCTGGTAATCCAAGACCTGGAATTAAAAATATCTCAATAATGACAAGAAGCAAGCCTAAAATAATAAGCCCAAGACCTAAAAAATCAAGTGAACCTGCCAAAAATTTAATTCCAAAAAAAGAACCAAGAGCAATAAAAGCTATAGTTCCTCCTATAAACTTTTTCTCTTCGATCATCATCTCTTTTAAAAGCCCTGTAAATCCAATAGCAAGTATCAATGCACTAATAAAAGGATTGCTTATAAAATCAGAAGTTTGTTGAAGCAAAGAAGGTTCTCTTACATCTGCAAAAGCATATCCAAAAAACACCAAAGATATAAATAAGATTATACTAAAAAATCCAAATATTTTTTTCAAAATCATATCACCCTTTCAATAAAATTTCTAATAAAATTCTATAATAGTAAAATAAAACCTTTAAAAAATTGACTTCTAAAAAGGTTATTTTGAATAATATTTAATTATAATATATAATTTAGGAGGATAAAATAAAATACAAAATGATTATAAAATGTGAAAACATATCTTATAAATATGATTCAAAAAATGGAATAAATAATTTTTCAAGCGAATTTAAAAGTGGATATATATATGGATTAATTGGTGCAAGTGGTGCAGGCAAGTCAACATTGATAAAATTGATATCAGGAAATATAAAACCAAATAGTGGAATTATAAAAATAGATGACAAAGAAATAAATAAATTTACAAATAAAGAAAAAATTTCGCTTATTTCTTGGTTACCTCAGACCATATCATGTAATTTTGATTATACTTGTAAAGAAGCTGTCTTATTCGGACGATATGGATATTCAAATTTTCTTCCAAGTAAAGAAGATTATGAAATATGTGATGAAATAATGAAAGAAATGAATATAAAACATCTTTCAGATCGTTTTTTATCAAATATATCTGGTGGAGAATTTCAAAGAGTTATGACAGCCCAAACAATAGCACAAAAAGCAAAATGTGTAATATTAGATGAGCCAATTTCCCATCTCGATATAAAATGCCAAAGTGAAATAATGGAATATCTTCAAAAAAGAAAAAAAGAACATGACAACATAATTATAATATCAATACATGATTTGACCGTTGCCTCTTATTATTGTGATTATATAATTTTATTAAAAAATGGCAATAAAATAGCAGAAGGCTCTACAAAAGAACTAATAAATTACGAAAATATTTTAAATGGTTTCGAATTGAAAACAAATATTATTGACTATAATGGAGATAAATTCCCAATAATTAAAAAAATTTGACAAAAAGACATTATTTGTAATATATTATAGTATTGAATATTTATTTGTTAATTTAAAACACAAAGAGGTTTTTAAATATCGAAATGACAATAGAAGCAATAATCACATCTGTTATATTTGTTGCAGTATTTGCATTCATTTTATCAGAAAAAATAGACAGAATGGTCGTATCAATCTGTGGGGCAACTGCAATGATCGTAGTGGGGAACATTCGAGGTTTTTATAGTTATGAACAAGCTCTTTCAATGATTGAACTTGATACTATTATACTTTTACTTGGAATGATGACTCTTATAAGTATGCTCGAAAAAACAGGAGCATTTGAATATATGGCAATAAAAATAGCCCAACTAAGTAAAGGGCGTCCAGTAATGTTATTTTTGATGTTAGTAACAACAACCGCATTTATATCAATGTTTCTCGATAATGTTACAACTGTAGTTTTGATTGCTCCTGTAACAATAGCAATTACTAAATTACTAAAATTATCTTGTGTTCCATATTTGATAGGTGAAGCAATATTGTCAAATATAGGTGGTCTTGCAACTATAGTTGGAGACCCTCCAAACTTGATAATTGGCTCATCAGTACAAGATCTCAGTTTCATTTCATTTATGCTACATTTAGGTCCATTTGCATTAATTGTATTTCTTTTAACAGCTTTTTTATTTATAAAAATATTCAAAAAAGATTTCGACAAAGAACCTTCAGAAATAAAAGTTATGATGTCAATGAAACCTGAAGATTCAATAACAGACAGAGAAGGAGCCAAAAAACTTATATATGTCTTTAGTATAATAATATTTGGATTCTTCATAGCAGAGTACATTCACATCAGACCATCACTAATTGCAATAACAGGTGCAGCAATAGGATTTATATTCACAAAATACAACATAGAAGAAACAATTTCAAGAGTTGATGTCAGTATTTTAATATTTTTCTCAGGTCTTTTTATAACTGTAGGAGGCTTAAAATATAGTGGAGTTCTCGATTTAATGGCAACATCTCTTACAGGTTTAGCAAAACACGATATGCTTTTATGTTGTATAGTAACTATATGGGTTGCAGCATTTGCCTCTGCAATTCTTGATAATATACCATTTACTATTGCAATGATTCCAATGATACAATCTTTGGGGCAACATTTGGGAGATATGAATGCAATAACTCCTCTTTGGTGGGCATTAGCATTAGGCGTTGGATTAGGTGGAAATGCTACTGTAATCGGTGCAACTGCAAATGTAATAGTTGTTAAATTATCTGAAAAAACAGATACACCGATAACATCTAAAATTTGGTCAAAAAGTGGATTGATAACCACAATGACT
>JBGUKW010000218.1:0-17837 GCA_045114665.1 Candidatus Xenobia bacterium
GTGGACAAAAAAATGGCTCTTTTAGTGTCATCAATTTTGCAAAAAGGCTTTTCATCTCATCAATACTCAATTTTTTATTTGCCTTTATTGCACTTTTACAAGCAACCATGTGTCTCAAATTTTCCAATGGAATTATCTGGGAATTTTGAGTTTCTTCAATTATCGAAGTAATAATGTCATCAATAAAAGATTTTATTTCTCTTTGTTCTATGAAAAATGGAACAGCTGTTATTTTGAAAGTGTTATTTCCAAAGTCTGTAATATCAAAACCAAGTTCTTTAAAATAATCCAAATATTTTTTTGCTATTTCTGTTTTATCTGATGAAAGTTCAAGAATTTCTGGAAATAGTAAAATTTGAATATTTCCCTTATTTTCCTTTGTATTTAATGATTCATATATGATTTTTTCATGTGCTGCATGTTGGTCTATCAATATAAATTCACCATTAAACTCACCTGCAATATATGTATCAAATATTTGTGTAAGAGGTATAAAATTATAATTATTTTCAAAAATAAATTCTTTTTTATCGTTTGTATTTTTTTCTATTTTCTTTTCTATATATTCAATATTATCGTTATTGTTTTTCTCTTCTTCTATTTTTTCTCTTTCTTGTTGCTCTTTAGAAAATCTATTTTCTTCATCATCAATAAAATCTTGAATACTTATAGTTTCAACAGGTTTTAACATACTATTTAAATATGTTGTAACCTTACTTTTTGTAACTTTTTGTGGTGGCATGTAAAATACTTTTTTCTCATTATCAAAATCATCTATAGATTTTTCTTTTATCTCCCCTGTAATTGTGTCATATATTTCGCCATTTTCTGTTTCTGCCGTATATATAAATCCTGGATCACGAAAAGATTTTACAGTTTCATTTATTGCATGTTTTACAAAACCAAATATTTTTTGTTGTTCCTCAAAATGAATCTCTGTTTTTGCTGGGTGAACATTGACATCTATTGTATTAGGGTCAATCTCCATTGTAATAAAAGCAAGTGGATATTTTTTTGTAGCTAAAAAAGGAGAATAGCCTTCTATTACAGCTTGAATAAGTTGAGTATTTTTTATAATTCGCCCATTTACACAAAACATAATTTCATTTCTTGAAGATCTATCAACATCAGGCGAACAAATTATTCCTGTTAATTTTGCTGAATCACAAGAACTCGATAAACTTTTCATAACATCTGTTGAAGGAATTCCCCATATCTTCTTTAAACAATCTTTTTTATTCATTGCAACAGGATAATCAAAAATTATTCGTCCATTATTTTTCAATCTAAAATGAATATCTCTTCTCAAAACAGCCATTGCAGAAAGAAATTTCACAATATGTGAAATTTCATTAGAAGGTGTTTTTTGAAATTTTTTTCTTGCAGGTGTATTATAAAAAAGATTTGTAACTTTTACTGTTGTACCATCAGAACCAGAAGCCTCTCTCGTATCAACAACTTGTCCACCTTCAACTACAATCATATAAGCAAAATCTTCATCTCTTTTTTTTGATACGATTTCAAGTCTCGATATTGCCCCTATGCTTGGGAGAGCTTCTCCCCTAAAACCAAGTGTATTTATCGAAAATAAATCTTCAAATTTCGTTATTTTGCTAGTGGCAAATCTTTGAATAGCTATTGGAAGTTCATCTTTTGAAATTCCACAGCCATTATCTGTAATTTTTATAAGTGAATGTCCCCCATTTTCAAGGTCAACAAAAATTTCATCAGCTCCTGAATCAATAGCATTTTCTGTAAGTTCTTTGATTACTGAAGCAGGTCTCTCGACAACTTCTCCAGCAGCTATCTTTTCAGATGTTTCACTACTCAATATCTGTATCATAAATTTAAACCTTTTGATTTTTTGTTCTGTTCTAAATATTTATTTATTCTTTCAAGAACTAATTCCGCCCCTTCATAATTCGAAAAATTAAATAAACTAATATCTTTAACAGAATCATCACGCAAATAACTAACCTTTAACCTGTATAAAACTGTTTTTGAATAGAATTTTTCAAGACTAAATTTTACATTATCTGATAAAACTATTTCCTGCTCACTATTTCCATTAATTATTTTCAAATTATCACCAATAAATCTAAGTTCAAAAAATAAAAAATTTATTTTTTTCAAAAATAGATAAATAAAATATGCAATAATAAGAACTTGTACAAACATAAAAGCCATAATAAAAAAAGGAAAATACTTTTTAAATACTTCTGGGTTATTGGTAAAAATACTCATAAATATACCCTTATATAATGACAATAGAGGCAAAAAAGCCCCCAACAACGCAGAAATAAAACAAGAAATAAAACAAGAAATAAAAAATAAAGTAAAAGTACGCCCTGTAAATTTAAAAATCAAACAGTCATTTCCTTGTTCAACAACTCTTACAGGTGTCCAAGTTGCCTTTAATCTTTCGTTCAAAGAATCTTCTTTTTGTAAATTAACTTTCATTTTTGCCCTCTAAAAAGAATTCATCAAAATTAATAATTATTAACTCGTTGTATTAGTTATTTTTTATCAATTATGTAAATACTGCTCTCATTATTTGGATTTGGATCGCTTATTTTTTCAGCTCCCCATGGCGAACCTTTTGCACTTCCCTTATAAAAAACATTCTTTACACTATAAAAAGCATTTTTTCCTATCTCTGTAACAGAATCTGGAATAGTCAAAATTATTAAGTTAGTGCAACCATAAAAAGCATTATCTCCAATTTTCGTTATAGAATCAGGAACTAATACTGTTTTTAAGTTTGTGCAGTTTTTAAATAAATCTTTTCCAATACTTGTTATTTGATATTCTTTTTTATTACTCAATTTATATTTTGGCGGAATTCTTATTGATGTAATATTTCTCTTACTCATGTAATTATTTGAAAATTTAAGTATAAGCATAACAATTAATATTAAACAAAAAAAAGAAACTGCATACGGGTTTAAACTATGCCTACTATTAAGATTATATTTAAAAAAATAAAAGATACTTGCTATAAAACAGCAGAATGCAATAAAATAAATAAATACTGATAATGAACACCCCAAATTATGAATATTTTCATTTTCACATTTTATATATGTTTTTCTTATTTTCTTTAAAACATAATCATTTAATTCATTCTTACTTTTTTTATTCCATATTGCCTTTAATAACATAAATAATGCAATTACAAAAATTGTATCTATAATATACCAAATAGCAGGATGACATGCTAAGATTTTATTCAAAGAATATACATTTTCTAAAATGTTCTTCTCATAATATCCTTTTATTCCCAATATACTTAAATAAATTATTCCAAAAGTATAAGCAATACAAAATACTGAAACAACTAATTTAAAAATTATGTTATCAGATTCTATGATAGAATCCAATATATATCCTTTTTCATTATTATCATATTTATATATTGTTTTCTCTATATTGACTTTTTTTTGTTGTTTATCAAGATCAATCATAGCCATTAATCTAAACCTTTGGATTTTTTGTTCTGCTCTAAATACTTATTTATTCTCTCAAGAAGTAATTTCGCCACATCACGATTCGCAAAAGTAAATAAAACAATTTTTTTATAATAATCACAAGAATAACTGACATTTAATTTATATATAGGGCGTCTATACTCACCTCCTTCTTTTTCAATACTGAATTTCACATCATCATCTAAAACTACTTCTTTTTTGCCTTCTTTCTTAGCTATTATCAATTTATCACCAATAAACCTAAGCTCAAAAAAGAAATGAAAAACTTTTGCTAAAAATAGATAAATAAAAAATGAGACAACTAAAATCGCAAGCCCCATAAAAAAGATCATGTGCATACAGCTATCTTGTTTAGGAAGTGAAAACATATCAATAAATATGTCAAATATTCCCAACATTCTATCCTGCAATGAACGAGGAAGTTTAGAAAACAATTGAGGAGTTACAACAACAGAAAGAAAGAGAGACAACATAAATACAAAAGCGTCTCGAGCTTCATCTGAAAATTTAAAAACTAAATAGTCATTCCCTTCTTCAACAACTCTTACATGTGCATGATGTGCCTTTAATTTATCGTTCAAATCATCTTTTTGTAAATTAACTTTCATTTTTACCCTCTAAAAAAAATCCTCTACTTCAACATAGAAGATAAAGTAGAGGATTAATAACTAATACTATTGATTATAGAGGAATGTTGCCGTGTTTCTTTGGTGGCAAGCTCTCTCTCTTACTTCTCAAGCTGTCGAGTGCTATTATCAATTTTGGTCTTGTATATAATGGGTCTATGACTTCATCAATATAGCCAAGCTCTGCAGCTCTGTATGGATTTGCAAATTTATCTTTGTATTCTGCAACAAGTTCTGCCTGTGTCTCTTTTGGAGTTGCACTTTCTTTTATCTGTTTCCTAAAGATGATTTTTACAGCTCCATCTGCTCCCATAACAGCTACTTCTGCGGAAGGGAATGCAAAATTAATATCTGCTCTAATGTGTTTGCTTGCCATAACATCATAAGCACCGCCATAGGCTTTTCTGACTATTACAGTAATTTTTGGAACTGTTGCTTCAGTGAAAGCATATAACAATTTTGCACCGTGTGTGATGATTCCGCCATATTCTTGTTCAGTACCAGGCATAAATCCAGGAACATCTACAAATGTAATAAGTGGAATGTTGAAAGCATCACAGAATCTTACAAATCTTGCTGCTTTTGTAGAGGCTTTGATATCAAGACAACCTGCAAGATACATTGGGTTATTTGCAACTATTCCAACTGAAAAGCCTGCAAGTCTTCCAAATCCAACAATTATATTTTTTGCATAATTTTCATGGACTTCGAGAAGATAATTGTCATCGAGAACGAGCTTTAAAAGTTCCTTCATATCATAAGGTTTACCTGAATCTTCAGGAACTATTGTACGAAGTCTTTCTTCAAGTCTATTTGGATCGTCATTACATACAACGACTGGAGGATCCTGTAAGTTATTCTGTGGGATATACTTTAAAAGCTCTCTTATCAAATTGAGAGCATCTTCATCTGTACCTACAGCAAAATGTGATACACCACTGACTGATCCGTGTGTTGAAGCTCCGCCAAGTCTGTCTTGTGTAACATCTTCACCTGTTACGGCTTTTATGACTTCTGGGCCAGTTATAAACATGTGGCTTGTCTTGTCAACCATTACGATAAAATCTGTGATTGAAGGCGAATATACAGCACCACCAGCACAAGGACCCATTATGACTGAAAGTTGAGGAACAACACCAGAAGCAAGTACATTTCTATTGAAGATCTCGCCATATCCTGCAAGACTTACGACACCTTCTTGGATTCTTGCACCGCCTGAATCGTTTAAACCGATGACAGGAGCTCCATTTTTTATAGCCAAATCCATAATTTTGCAAATTTTACGACCATAAGCACCGCTCAAAGCACCGCCAAAAACAGTAAAATCCTGTGCAAAAACATATACAAGACGACCATTTATTTTTCCATATCCTGTTATAACACCATCACCTAAAATCTTTTCAACTCCAAAATCTTGGCATTGATGTGTTACAAACTTGTCAAGCTCCATAAATGTATCTTCATCGAGTAATTTTAAGATTCTTTCTCTTGCAGTAAGTTTGCCTTTAGCATGCTGTTTTTCTATTTTATCAATACCGCCAGCCAATTCGGCATCGGCATTCATCTGTTCTAACTTGGTCAATCTATCCATTAAGATAACTCCTATCAATTATTTTGCAGTTATAATAGCAAGAACTGCATCTTTTTCAACAGAAGAACCTGCAGAGAAATTGAGTGCTTTTATAACTCCACTTTCTGTTGCATTTACAGCCATTTGCATTTTCATTGCTTCAATAGTTGCAACTGGTTCATCTTTCTTAACTTCATCTCCAACTTTCTTTTCATAGCGAACAAGAAGTCCTGGCATTGGAGCTTTTATTTCTATATCGCCTGCTTCAGCTTTTGCTTGAACAACAGGTGCAGGAGCTACCTTTTTCTCTTCAACCTTAGGAGCTGGTTTTGCAACAGGTTTTGGAGTTTCTTTTTTGACTTCAGGCTTTGGCTCTTGTCTTACTGGAGGAACAGCTCTTCTTACTGATGTAATAACAGGAGTTCCGCCAACTTCTTCAACGAGAACTTTATATGGAGATTCATTTACAAATACATTGAATTCTCTCATAAATTCTGTTTTTTCGACTTTTGGCTTATCTGAAAGTTCACCAGAAAGTGCTTTCTTTACTATTTCATCTTCTTTTGCAACATCTTCAAGAGTTATTGGTTTTACTTCTTCTGGAGGCGTTTCAAGTCCATATTTCCATTTTAAAAATCTGAGACCTGTCATTGGGAATAAAACATATGTCAATACATCTTTTATATCACTTGAAATAGGAGCAACTGTCTTTATTGCTTCTGGCATTTCAGGCTGAAGCATATCTGCTGCTCTGCAAGTAATAGGTTTAGACCCCTTTGGATAATCTCTCAAAGCAAGTCTCTGAAGTTCTTCTTTTACAGGAACTGGTGGTTTGCCATAGAGACCATAAATATAATCTTTTACCTGTGCGGATATTATTTTATATCTGCCAAAAAGTACATTTTGTACAGCCTGTGTTCCAACCATTTGACTTGTAGGTGTAACAAGTGGAGGATAACCCAAATCAGCTCTTGTCTGTGGAAGCTCTTTATATACATCTTGGAGTTTGTCAAGAGCTTGCATTTCTCTGAGTTGATTTACCAAATTTGTTGCCATTCCACCTGGGATTTGATGTTTCAAAACACCAGGGTCAATAACTGACATCTTTGTTGTATCTCTGTATTTCCTATATTTGGGGCTGATTTCTTCGAGTTTTTTTGCGACATCGAGGAGAAGATCCATATTTAATTTTGGATCTCTTTCTGTATCTTTAAGAGCAGCAACTATTGGTTCTACTGCTGGCTGTGAAGTTCTGAGACCAAATGTTGAAATACAAGTATCAACAATATCAACTCCTGCTTCTATAGCTTTTAAAACTGTCATAGAAGCCATACCGCTTGTATAGTGTGTATGTAATTGAAGTGGAACATCTACAGCTTTTTTGAGAGCAGTAAATAGATCATAGGCATCATAAGGGCTCATAAGTCCTGCCATATCTTTGATACAAATACTGTCTGCACCCATTTCAACAAATTTCTTTGCCTTGTTCACATAATAATCAATATTATATATTTCTCCGCCCAAACGAGGTTGAGTCAAAGAATATGACATTGCAGCTTGAATATGTTTTCCTGCTTTTTTGATTGCTTTAAATGATGTTTCATAATTTCTCTCATCATTCAATGCGTCAAATACTCTGAAAATATCTATTCCGACATCTGCAGCATTTTCAACAAATGCTTCTACTACATCATCTGCATAATTGCGATAACCGAGAAGGTTTTGACCTCTCAAAAGCATTGTCAATTTGACATCTGGCAAAAGTTTTCTAAGTATTCTGGCTCTTTCCCATGGATCTTCATTTAGGAATCTTGTGCAGACATCAAATGTTGCACCGCCCCAAACTTCCATAGAATAAAAACCTGCACGATTCATCTGATCTGCAACAGCTTCCATATCTTCGATTCTAAGTCTTGTTGCAAAAGAAGATTGATGACTATCTCTAAATGTTGTATCGGAAATTAAAACTGGTTTCCTTTCCATTAAATACCTCCTAAAAGGATTATCTTGACTTGCTCTAAATCGAGCTTCCCAAAGGGCAATCTCCGCTGTCATACGGTTTAGGCGATCGTATAGTATAAAATATTTGTCGATCGTACTTGGTTAATATGGCTACCATCTAAGACCTTTCATACCGACAAGTCTGCGATTTTCCATATTTTCAGATCTTCCAACAAATCTCCAAGGACTTGTCTGTGGAGCTATTGTTTGTGGAAGAATTATAAAAGGAGGCGGTTGAATTATCTCTCTTGGTCCCCCCTGTTCAAGGCATAATCCAACAGCCGTTGTTATTGCACTTACAACTTCTTCATCTATAGATTTATCTATGTCCAAATCGTCCTCCCAGTCTGTCTCTTCTCCTAAAATTCTTTAGTAATTATCTTTTTCTTTATGTTTTATCTTAACTTTTCTCAACTTAGTTTAATTCTTTTTTATTATATATCTTTCCTTTTTATTAGATAATCTATTCTATATTGTCAACATCAAAATCCTCATCATCATCTTTAGCTTTTTCTTTATCTGTTGAAGCCCCTCCCTGTAAAAGAGTATTTATCATACCTGCAGGATCATTTGCTGTTTCTTTCTTTTTTTCAGGCTTTACATTTGAAAATAATTTGACAAAATTTTTCTTTGGGTTATATGAACTCAAAATTCCAAAATAATTTTCAAAAAGACTTACAGGAACATAAATTCTCGAATCAACCATTACTGGAGCCAATGGAACAAATCTTTTACCACCATTTACATTTATCTGCTTTTGACCTACAAAACAAATTACCGTATTCTTTTTTGAAATAAATTTAATTCTCGATTTTCCATTTTCTTTAGAAACAAATGCTTTAATTTTCAATTTATCTGCAGTTATTTTGGCAGGAACAAAAATCATGCCATTTATCAATGTTGCAGAATTTGAACCAGTATAACTTTTACTGTCAATTATCATTTTGACATGTGGCAAACTACCAGCATAAGCAAAACAAACAAATGAAATTATAAACAAAAAAATAAAACTCAAAAATCTTTTTAACATAATATCAAGTCCCCCATAATAAAATCCTATACAATAAGCTTAGTCGCACTATATTTTTGATTATAGCATGTTGAGAAAAATTTTGCAAAAATTATATATTTTTCAAATTTATATTATAAAAAAAAAGCTATCCAAAAATTAAAATTGGATAGCCCCAAAAATGTGTATTTCATCGAAACTAATTTCCTGAATTTCTCATTTTTTCATAGCAATCTCTGCAGTAAACTGGCTTGCCTTGAGTTGGTTTAAAAGGAACTTTGGTAACAGCATTGCATAAATCACATGTAACTTCAACCAAAGGCTCAAAAGATTTTTTGCCCTTGCCTCTTGCATGTTTTCTTGCAGCTCTACATTCTGGACATCTCAAAGGTTCATTTTCAAAACCTTTTTCTTTATAAAATTCCTGTTCACCAACAGAAAAGACAAATTCTTTTCCACAATCACGGCAAATTAATTTTTTATCACTAAATTCTGTCAATTTATAATCCTCCTTGAAAGACAGAATTATTCTTGTATTTTTAAAAGACTAATTCAAAAAGTCAATAAAATACAAAAATCTTGTAACATTTTATCATTTTTTACAAAAAAAAGCAATAAAATTTTATAACTTTTTTAAAACATTTTTTATTTTTTTATAAGTAAAGGCAAAAAATAACTTATATAGAATAAAGAAAGAATATTAAAATAGCGAAAGGACAAAGATATGAATTTAAGAGTTAAATTTTTTTTATCTCTTGTATTAACTTTATTTCTTACTTGTTCGATATCAATATATGCAAAAGATTCGAATGACTACTTAAATACAAGTGAATACAATATAAAAGAAAAAATAAAAGCAATAAATCCTAAAGATTATCCAGATGCTTCTTATATAGTATTGGAAGATATAGGAAAAATAGACCTTGACAAAGAGGGAAATTACACAGATATTTCCTATAATCTATCCATGATCCTTACAGATATTGGCAAAAAAATTTTTGGTACAAAATCATTTTCTTATGACAGTAAGTATCAAGATATAGAAACAATAAAAATAAAAATCTATCTACCAGATGGAACAGTAAAAGAAATTCCAAATGAAGAAATAAAAGATGGAACTTCAGCTGGTCTCCAAAAAATGAATATATATGAGACATCTATGAGAGTTAAAACAGCTGTAATAGGTGATCTTCCAATAGGTTCAGCTATAGAAACAGTCACTGTAACAAAGACAAAAAGATTAATAAAAGACAACTATTTGACAGATTGGTATTTCCAATTAAAAGTACCTGTATTACATTCATATTTTGAGATAACAGCTCCTTCAGATATGCCACTATATACAACAGTAAGCAATGGAGAAGTAAAATTTTTCAAAGAAGGAAATAAAGAAAAAACAATCTATTTCTGGGAAAAAGAAGATATTCCTCAAATAAAAGATGAAGCAATCATGCCCAATGCTGTAGATGTTGCATTGTCTCTTTCTGTGACAACATTCAAAACTTGGAAAGACGCATCGAAATATTATTATGGACTAAACCATGACAAATATATTGCCGATAAAGCAATAAGAGCAAAAGTAGCAGAATTGACAGCAAATTGTAAGACAGAAGATGAAAAAATACTTGCTATTCACAGATTTATATCTCAAAAAATAAGATATATGGGATCGGCCATGGACGAAAACGCATATATCGAAGCTCACCCTGCACCATACACATTTGAAAAAGGTTATGGAGTATGCAGAGATAAAGCACTTTTAATGACAACAATGATGAGAGAAGCAAAAATCAAATGTTGTGATGTATTAATAAATCCTTCAACAGAGACATCTCCCAAAACCCCAACTGTTTTATTTGCCCATGTTGTATGTTTAATAACAACAAAAGATAAGAGACAGATAATCATGGACCCAACAACTGAATTGTCATCAGGCCTCGGAACAAATTATGCAGGTGGACGCTATGTTCTTCCTATAACTGAAAACGGCTCTGATATAATGAAAGTTCCAGAATGTAATCCTTCCGACAATGCAGGAAAAATAACTACAAAAGGGGTTCTAAACGACGATCTAACCCTTGATTATGAATACAGCATTGATTCATGTGGTGATTATGAAATGAATTTAAGGCATGTCAGACAGAGATTTAATAATGATCAATTCAAAAGAGTTTTAACATCTGTTTTCACATCAGTTTCTCCAGCAATAGAAGTAATAGATGTTGAATCAACAAATCCTTCAGATTTAAATACACCTTTTAAATTGACAGTAAAATCAACAGCTCCAAACTATGGAACAAAAGCAGGAAAGTTCGTACTTGTTCCACTTCCAGAAAGAAATCTTCCTTTTGATTCAAGTGTAAAAAGAGGATTAAAATCTTTAACTGATTCAGATGAGAGACAATATGACATAAATTTTGGAACTCCAGAGGAATGTATAATTGAGGGAACACTCGAAATTCCAAATAACTATAGAATATTATCACTTCCTCCAAATATTGATGAAAAAGGAGAAGTAGATGTTAAATGCTCACTTTCAGAAGATGGAAAAACAATAAAATTCTATGGAAGAAAAGCAATAAATACAAGATATGTTTCAAAAAATAAATATGCAAAAATGAAACAACTTGGAATCGAATTAAAAGAATATCAAAGATATATGATAATTCTTGAAAAAATATAGGAAGGAGAAAGTAAATCATGAAAAAATTACTATATCTTTTTCTCTTTTCAATAATATTTACTGCAACATGTTTTGCTGATAATATATCTGATCTTGTAAACATAAAAATAAAAAATAAAGATGCTGATGCAGTAATTTTATATAATGGATATGATATAAGAATAAATGAAGATGGAAGTAGGCATTCTTCTTCTGAAAAACTTACAAGGATTTTAACTCAAAATGGAAGAGAATCACATGCAGATTATTCTATATTTATGGACAAAGGAAAAACAGACATACATTTTATAAAAGGCGGAACATACAAGGCAGATGGCACATTTGAACCAATAGAAAAAGCTGGAATCAATGATGTTACTCCTATGTTCATGTCAAACGCCCTGATGTATGGCGATTTTATAAACAGAGTATATTCTTTTTCATCTGTTGAACCAAACAGCACATTATATCTTCACTATACAATGGACAGACAAAATGAAGAAGGTTATGACAGTGGTCTTATACTATTCCAAGCCTCAGATAGTATATTGAGGAAAAAAGTTACAATAACAGAGCCTGCAAATGCAAAACTCATTTATGAAACAAATACAAAAGTAACAAAAAATGGAAGAACTATAACCATAGATGAAAAAGATATTCCAAAATTAAAATCTGAGGGAAAAAGACCTCCTGTAGAGACAACAGGGAAATATATCATATATACAACTGCCAAAGATTGGTATCAAGCAACACATTTCTTTAAAAACAATGTAATAAAAGCAACAGATTATGAAAATGAAATAATACAAAAAACTGTAAGAGAAATAACATCAAAATGTACAACAAAAGATGAAAAAATTAAAAGTTGCCTTGAATTTATAAATCAAGACATTAAATATACACCTGTATCACTTGGAGTGGGTTCTTATAAGCCAAGATATGCTTCTGAAACTCTTTCTTCTAAATATGGAGATGAAAAAGACAAAGTTACATTGTTAAAAGCACTTTTAAAAGCACTCGATATAGATTCTGAAATTGCCTTAGTAAGAGCTTCAAATGCTCCTATTCACAAAGATGTCCCAACTATCAAACAATTTGATATTGTAATGCTTGCAGTAAAAAAAGAAAGTGGGCGTTGGGGACTTCTCGACACAACAAATTTAGCAAGTCAGACAGGATATGTAAATATAGAATCTGGTTCAGAAGCATTGATTCTTCTTGGTGACAAATGCAGACTTGTCAAACAAGAGCCATATTTTGAGATTCCAAGTTCCTCTTATAGTTCCATTATTGCAAAATTAAATAATGATGGTTCAGCAGATGTTGAAATGGAATTTCTTGAAGAAGGTTCTTTTGATTCTCCTTCAAGATTGCCATTATTAGTGAACTTAGGACAAAATTTAAAGAAATATATAAATTCGGCAGGCGAAGCATTCTCACCATCAACAGAAATAAAAGATTTCTCATATTCAAAGCCAGATGATTACTCAATTCCTGTTTCTATGAAAATCAAAATGCAGTGTAACAAATTCGCATTAAAGCAAAATGAATATTTTTTATTAAATCTCAATCCCCCACCATTTAAATTTTCAAGAATCAGTTTTGATACAACTGTATCTGAAAGAGAATATCCGTATGTTTTGGGAAATAACAAAATATGTGAATATAAATATACCATAGAATTACCAAAAGATATAGAAGCAATTTTTGTTCCTGAATCAAAAGTTTATAGTGGTAAATTTGGGAAATTTACAGTTACATCAAATTATGATAAAATAGAAAATAAAATAGAATATTCTGCAAAAACGGAAATAATCACAAATCAAATTTCTCCTGAAGAATATAAAGAACTAAAAACTGATTATGAACAATTTACGAATGATGAAAATAGCATTCT
Organism: Candidatus Xenobia bacterium; assembly: GCA_045114665.1. Taxonomy (GTDB): domain Bacteria; phylum Vulcanimicrobiota; class CADAWZ01; order CADAWZ01; family CADAWZ01; genus CADAWZ01. Next base: position 13,254 of record JBGUKW010000218.1, read on the forward strand.
AATATTGAAAAAGAAGTAAAAACATAAAAAAAAAGGTTCTGAAAAAAAAATCAGAGCCTTTTTTTAGTGCTTTTTTATTTATGATTATAAATTTTAAGATAAAAAAAGGGATATAAAAAATATTAAAGAAAAAAAAAGGGATAAAATAGATATAGTAAAAAATGGGGATTTTATATGAGTCTAAATACCTCAAATAAAATATTTGAAATAAAAGCATTAAATATTACACCAGAAAAATTTGCAGTAAAAACATCTGGAGGAGCTTTAAATTTACCTTGGAATTCAATAACAAATGCCTATATATTTGATTTAAAAGGTTATAAAAGCATACTTAAACCTATATTTATACTCAAATTTAAAACTGATAAAACAAATTCTAATTATCTATCTCTACCAGCAGAACGAATAGGTACAATAAAAATGGTAGCAGATGGAAAAATTATAATGAGAATGCGACTGTCAAAAATAACTGTTGACGGAAGCATAGAACCTATTTTTACTGATGTAGTAAAAAAGATATGCTCAAATTTTACTTGGACTTACATAGATGAGCCATTAAAGAATTTTACACAGAATAATTCCATTGATTTTCCACACTTAAATGAAGAAAGCGAAATAATTGAATATTGTTCAAAAGTTGAAGAAAACTTAGAAGGTGCAACTGAAGAGATATTCAATGATTCCGTGAAAGAATTACATGCAACTACATCCCTTATGACATCGAGAGAAAAATGGGATGTAGGCTCTATAATAGATAATAGATATATTGTTAAAAAGATACTCTTTGGTGGAATGGGTATTGTCTATGTTGTAGAAGACACATCCGATATCATAGAAGATCAATCTGAAACAAAAAATAAAACTTATGCTCTAAAGACATTCAAAGATGAGTTCATATTTGATACTACAGTTTGTAACCAATTCATCAAAGAAGCCGAAATTTGGACAAAATTAGGTAAACATAAAAATATTGTTCAAGCAGAAAGACTTTGGTTAAAAGAAGGTCAACCTTATCTTTTCCTTGAGTTTATTGATGGTGAAGAACTTGAAGCAATTATAAAAAGAGATAAATTGCCGATTTTAACCGCAATTGATTATTCATTACAGCTATGTAACGGCATGATCTATGCTTGGACATTAATGGGACTTATACACAGAGATTTAAAACCAGCAAACTGTTTTATAAATAAAGAAAATGTTTTAAAAATTTCTGACTTTGGTTTGGGAACTGTTGCAATCACAAAAGAAGGCGGAAATGATGATCAACTTGAAAGTTCTGCAGTTGTAGGAACAATACCATACATGGCTCCAGAACTATTTATGGATAGTAATTCAGCCTCGACACAAAGTGATATATATGCTTTTGGCATAATACTCTGTGAAATGTTAACTGGAGTTAATCCATTTTTTGATGAAGATCCTTCAGAAATACTTGATAGACATTTAAATTTAACTCCTTCACTCTTTGACTATCCAAGTGAAGAAATAACTCCTGAAATAGATTATATCTTTCAAAAATGTATAGCAAAAGACAGAGAAGATAGATATAAAGATTTTGAAGAAGTATATCAAGACCTTTCAGTGTTATATGAAGATTTATCAGGAGCTGAATTTAAAAAGACGTCTAACGAAACTTTTTCAGAAGAAGAACTTATTAAAAGAGGTATATCTCTTTTAGGATTAAAACACTACAAGGAAGCTATACCAGTATTTGACAAAGTCATTAAAATAAATCCAAGAAGTCCTGCTATTTTACACAAAGGAAAAACTCTTGCCTTACTTGGTAATTATGATGAAGCAATTAAAGTTTTAGATGACTTCATATCAATACATGAAACTTATTGGAGAGTATGGCTTGAAAAAGGCAATGTTCTCAGAATGGCCAAAAGATATGATGAATCTCTTCAATGTCTTAATAAAGCAAATGATTTAAAGCAAGATCATGAAGAAATTCTATCTGCTATGGGAAATCTAATGGGAGATTTAGGTAAAATTCCAGAAGCAATTTCTCTTTGTGAACAAGCACTTGAAATAAACAACCAAATGTATGAAACTTGGAACCTACTTGGCAAGTATTATATGCAACAAAAAAAATACGAATTTGCCAAAGATTCATATTCTGAATCAGCAGAACTAAGTCCTAGAGATGTAGAAGCATGGATAGGAAAAGGGACAAGTTTATATTATCTTGGTTTTTACAAAGAATCGATAACTGCATTTAAAAGGGTTCTATCATTAGAAGCCTCTAATTTAGATGCATTAAATGGACTAGCAAGGTCTTACATTCACACTGGAGAATTCAAATTAGCAAATGACTATTATAGCAAACTCTTTGAAAAAGGAAAAATTAAATTAAATGTTATATTAGGAAAATCTTATTTATTGACTCAAAATGGTAAGATTGAAGATGCTATTGAATTGTTATCAAGATATATATCAAGATTTCCTGAAGATGTAAACATCAAATTGTTCCTTTCAGCTTTATATATGAAAGTATCAAATCCAATACTCGTAAAAACACTATTTCCAAATGTAAGTGAAGAAAAGAACAATCTTGAAACAATGCTTGCTCTTTCTTCAAATTATGAATTAAAATATATAGAAGACTTAGAATATGAAATAGAAATATTTCCAAAAGTAGAAATAGAAACAATATTAAAAGATTTTAATACATTTCTCAGCTATGTGTATGACATTAACTATGGTTCAACTATCTTAAAGAAGATAATAAATATAGATGAAAAAAATAGACTAAAAGCAATGTCTTATCTATGTATTTTAGAAGCATTACTTGGAAATAAAGAATATGCAGAAAAAATATTCTCTGACATTTCATCCACAAATCCCAAAAATACATTTATAAGTGATATTGGTAAACGCTTTTTTACAAACAAAAAAAATGCAGGTTTATTCCATGGAATGGAATTGAAAAAATTTGCAAAAACACTTGAGGGAATGTTAATAGATGGAATTGTTGAATATACAGAAGGAAATTACCCTCAAGCCTGTACAATATTCCAAAATTGTTATGAAAAATTTCCTGAAGCAAAATCATGTATTTCATTCTTAAGTCAAACTCTTGAAAAAATGCATGACACAGTAAAATCAGAAGAATATGCTGATGAATTTATAAAAAACTGTCCAGAATCTTTTGGTTACTACAGAAATAAAATATTAAAATCTCAAAACAGACAAAACATATCAAAAATAGAAGTATGGACAAAAAAAATAATAGGAACTGTACCGTATTTACATGAACCTTGGATATATTATATAAGCAAACTATTTGAATTTGGTCACATAAAAAAAGCTACTTTAACATCCCTTCTATTTCTTGATAAATATGTAGATAAAATATTAATGCACAAAGATTCTCTCGAATTTTTAAATATAAAAGGAGCATTAAATTTTATAATAGGACGATATGAAGCAGCTAAAACCTATTATTCATCAGTATTATCATTGGATTCATCAAATCAATATTCAATATATGGTTCTGCAACATGTAATATAAGACTTGGAAAAAATTCAGAAGCAAAACAGTTACTAAATTCAGAATATATTTCACAAGAACCAATAGCTATATACATGTTATCAAGGTTACTTGCAAATGAAAAAGACTATGATGAAGCAATAAAAATAACGGGAACAGAAGATGCCCTTCCCACACATACAATATCAGACTTACTTTTAATAGCACGAGCAGAAGCATTATATGACAAGGGAGATTTTGAAAATTCCGAAGTATATATTAATTCTCTAAGAGGATTATATGAAAATTTGCCATTTCTAATTCAATACAAAAAGAAAATATCCCATGATATACCATTGGATACATATCTGCCACAGTATTCAGAAAAAGATACAAATTCTTATATGATGAATATAATTGCAGATGATAAATATAATAAAAATGAGTTAGATGAAGCTGAAAAAGTTTTTATCAAAATATCTTCTTATGATATTTTTGATAAAAACTCAAAAATAAAATTAGGTCTTATATCATACAAAAACAAAAATTATCAACAATCTGTAAAATATTTCAAACAAGCACTTATATTAGATAGCATAAATCCTATTTTGTGGAGTTTTTACGGTGCTTCACTGTTTAATTTAAATGACAAAGAATCTGCAGAAGATGCTTTTGAAAGTTCAATGATAATACCAACAGATTCAGTGCTGACAACAGTAAATTACAGCATGTATCTTTTTGCACAAGGCAAAATTATCGAAGCTCAACAATATGCAGAAAAAGCTCTTAGACTTGATAATTCAGCTCACAGTGCTTGGATCGCAAGAGGTAGGATTTGTAGGAAATACGGCAATTTCGAAGATGCTTTGTCAAGTGCAGAAAGTGCTATAGCAAAAAGACAAGATGATATAATAGGTTGGATTTTAAAAGGAGCAATCCAAATTGAAATGGGCGAACTTCAAGATGCAACCTATACTCTTAGAAAAAGTGCTGAATTGAATAGAAATAGTGCTGAAATATGGTATAATTTAGGTGTTCTTGCTCTAAAAGAAGGAAAATTAGAGTTGGCAAAATCTAATGCAGAGAGAGCTATTAGAGAAAAAAGAGACCTA
>JBGUKW010000219.1:0-7312 GCA_045114665.1 Candidatus Xenobia bacterium
ACATATATAATAGCATGTAAGAAAATTTTTGAGGAGGAAGCAATATGAAAAAGTATGTTAAGCCCGTTTTGCGAGAGGCGAAAAAGAATGATTTTGTTTTTGCCGTTATGAAGGCACATGTTAAGAAGCCTGTTATTTGCAGAGGCTGTTCATCTTGCCACGGTTGCCGCGGATAATTAGTCATTTAAATTAGTTAAAAGAAAGGGATTGCTGGAGTGTATGCAATCCCTTTCTTTTGATGTTTGTAGCGAGGAATTTTATGAAGATTGCTGCAATGCATATTGGAAAGTATACTGACGGAAAAGATAGAATATGCAATCACAATTGTATTTTTTGCATTGAGCGTATGGAACCAGGAGAAAGTAATCAGGTTTTACCTAGTGCGAATCAGATCGCAACAGCGTTAGGAAAATATGTGGAATTGAAAGGTTCACCAGATCGTTTGTATGTTGCTGGCGGAGAGCCGACCATGAGAGAAGATTTAGGTGAAATTTTAAGTATCGCAAAAAAAATATGCAATGATGTTGTTTTATCAACAAATTGCGATTTTGAAAATAGCGAATATTTGATAAAGCTTTTAAAAAATGTTGGAATAAAAAAAGTCGCAACTTCTCTTCATGGTTCCAATGCTGAAATTCATGACAAAATCACGGGGACTCCTGGTAGCTTTCTTCGTACAACGAACATAATAAAAAAACTATCGGAATCAGACATAAAACTTAGTGTCAATATCGTGATATGCAGGGAGAATGTCGCATATATGCCAGATATTTTAACGACTATTTTAAAAACTCTTCCTGTAAAAAAAATAATTTTCACGCATTTTTCCTTTCACGGATACGCTTTTTTTTATCCAGAGCTTCTTTTTTCTGCATTTGAATATAAAGATGTTATAGGAAAAACTATAGAAAAAGCGGCTAAAACCGATGTTCCCGTTTTATTTAGGGATTTTCCCGTGTGCGTTGACGAAAGATTGGCTAATATGCAAGAAAATGTTGACGATGCGGATATTATTTCATTAAATCATGAACAAAGTGATATTGCTTGTTCTGAAGCATCGCCGAAAATGTTTCGCAAGGAATGTAAAATATGCAGACATTTTGACAATTGTCCGAAATTTTTGTTGTCAAATTACAACGAGGGAATGAAATGAGCGAAGATATGGATTTTTATTTTCAATGGCATATAACAAATGTATGCAACAATAGATGCAAACACTGTTATCATGAGGATTACGACAAGGGAAGCGAACTATCCAAAGATAAACTTATTAAAGTTGCGGGAGAAATAAACGATGCCTTGGAAAAATGGGGATTTCTTGGCAACGCCGCTATAACGGGGGGCGAACCTTTTACAAGGCGAAATGATTTATTTCAATTGTTGGAATACATTGAAGAAGAATGCCCTAATTTAACAAAATATGATATATTAACCAATGGAACACTTATAAACGACGATGATATGGGAAAATTGTGTCGTTATAAGAAATTGCGAAGAATTCAAGTATCTTTGGAAGGTTCCTCAAAAGAACTTCATGACAGCGTAAGAGGTGTTGGAGATTACGAAAAAGTAATAAGTGCCATAAAAAAACTAAAATCTGGTGGCTTTACCATAAGCGTAATGACGACTCTAACAAGAAATAACAATAACGAGATTCCCAAAATAATCGAACTTTTGGAAAATTTAAAGGTCGATTATTTCGCTTTGGAACGCTTTATGCCTGAAGGACAAGGGGAAGCTCAAAAAGATTGGGTTCTTGATAAAACGGAAATCAGGGAAATGTTTGAATATATGACCCGCACGGCTTTGAAAACCAAAGTCCCAAATATATTATTGTATAGGACACTTTACTGTTTATGCGGTGACGATCCCACAGTGGGAGCTATGTGTTCCGCAGGCGTTAATGCGCTTACCATATTGCCTAACGCCGATATTTTGCCCTGCAGAAGATTACCCATAAAAATAGGAAATGTGCTTGTCAACGGCATTATCGACACATGGTACAATTCCGATATTTTATGGAAACTCAGGGATTATTCCTCATATAAGGGCAAATGCAACGGTTGTGAACATTTTACCGAATGTAGAGGGTGCAGATCTATGGCTTTTGCCACCACAGGAGACTTTATGGAGGAGGATCCCCAATGCTTCAAATAACGGAAAATACAATTTTTTCAATCTCTCCCAATGTCACTATAAAAAATATTTTGGGAAAAACTTTTTTTATGCTGGACAAAAACAGTGGCAAACAATACGATTTAACTGAATTGGAATACGATATTTTAAATATGATGCAAAAGCAATATTCTTTTGTAAAAATAAAAGAAATAATTTGCAAAGAATACGATATAGCGTTCAAACAAGCGGAAACTGACATAAAAGAATATGTTGAATCTTTATATGAAAACAGATTGATAACATTAAAAGAAGGTGATGTGGCTTGAGTGGCGAATGCTTTTTGGGATTTTACGGAAATACTGCTCCTAAATTTAAAAATATCGCCGAAAAATGTTTATCTGAATTTTTGTCAGACTTTAATCTGTTTTTCAAAGATAACGCTTTTTTGATATATTCAAAGGATATTGAAAAGGTTGAAAATTTTGATTTAAATTTAGAACTTAATATTGGAAATGGCATTAAAGGTCAGTCAGAAACGAATTTACAAATTGCTATAAAGGAAGAATTGTCTTTAAAAAGAGATTATTGGGGAATTAAAAATATTTATTATACATTTTGTGACGATGGTATTATATTTGCCTCCGATATCAAATTGATGCTTAGCTCAGGAATACTTATAAATTTTGAATATGACACGGATTCATTGGAAGAAATGGCTTCTTTTGGGTATATTTTGAGAGAGGATGCTACTATTTTTCGTGAAATTAAACAAGTTAAAAGAAATAGTGTCCTAAAAGTCACGAAAAAAGGCAAAATTTCTTTTACCGAGCGTTATAAGACAAAAAAAATAAATTTTAAAAATTTTAATGATTTTTGTGACAAACTTTTGTATTCAATGAAAGAAGTAATATCAGATACGCTTGCAAGTGATGAGCGTTTGAAGATTTTCTTTCTTTCAGGAGGAATTGACTCCGCTTTAATAAGCATACTCGCATCTAAATATCAAAAAATAAATACAGTGACCTTTGTATCCACGGATAATCTAGAGGATGTATTTTATGCCAATACTGTTTCAAAGGCAATAAGTTCAAAGCATAAAGAAATACCATTTCCTAATGATGCCATAAAATATTTGCCTGAATATTTGAGAACCATTGAAGGTTTAGAATTAAATGGTATTTTCTCTCCGTTAGGTGGTTTTGCCAATTATCTTTTGATAAAACTTTTGGAAAGTTTACCTGGGGCTGAATTTATAACAGGCGATGGAGCAGATGAGCTCTTTGCTGGGTATTATTGGCAATTTACTCACCCGTATGGTTTTGCGGATAAATTAAAATCATTGACAAAATGTAATTTATTTCCCTTGCCAGAAGAAAAGGCGATTTATAGAAAAATCATACGAGAATTTTTGGCAGGATCGGCCTTGACTAATGGGCATCTTAATAATATAGGTCGGGAGGCTAGAAGTTTTAATATGAATTTTGTCCCAATTTATACGGATAAACGAATATCGGATTTGGCTTGCTCTGCACCCTTATCTTGGCTATGCAATGACAGAGAAACTAAAATACCCATTAAAAATATTTTATCTCGATATCTTGAAACATACAAGTCATCCGATTTGTTGTCAAGAAAGAAACTTGCTATGCCATCTGTTGTACCATCCGTCATGAGTGAAAGCCTTCTAAAAATGACTCTTTCTTATGAAAATCATAGCCACCCATACGGAGAATATTTAAAATTTTCCCCTTTTAATTGTATGATGTTTGACATTTTTCACAAATATTTTACTTTAAATCCCAGAAAAAACATAAATACAGACGAATGGGAAGAAGATGTAGAAAGAATGACAAAATTCAATGAACCTATTGTATATCGGTAAATACCCACCTTTAGAGGGGGGAACATCAGTTGCTGCTTATTGGCGAATAAAAGAATATGAAAATTTTGGAATACACACAGAAATTATTACGGCTTGTCGCAAGAATGAATTTTGTTTGCCCTTAAAAAAGACGGATAATGCTGTAACCGTTATCGAATCAAAAATGGACTGGCATATACCATATACCCAGCTTTTTTCGGAAAGACTTGTTTCGGCTGCACTCAAAATATCTGAAAATTTTAATCCAGACTTAATTGAGGGAAATTATTTTTTTCCTTACGGATATGCGGCATATATTGTCGCATTGATTTTAAACCGTCCTCTTATATTGCGTCATGCTGGAAGTGACTTTTTTCGATTAGCTAAAAATCCAGAGCTCAAAAATCTATTTTTAAAGATGACGAATTCTGCAAAAAGAATTGTCACATATGAGGATTGTAAGAAGAATTGGCATTCTTTTATAAGTGAGAACTCTAATTTGTATTTTTCTAAAAGATATATTCCTAATCCCCAATATTTTTATGCTGGAAAAAAGGATGAAAACGCTGTTATGATTGGAAAAATTACGGATAAATGGGATAAAAGCCAATTAAATTATTGGTTTTCCAAATTGAAAGAGCATGATTTTAAAGGGAAAATAGATATATATTCAAATTCTAAAAGAGTAGAGGAAATAAAAAAATATTTTGAAAGGAAATGTATAGAAACTTCAATTAATGGATTTATATCTCCAAAATCGGTATGCGGCAAACTTTCACATACCGCTTTTGCTTTAATCTCTGAAATTCCACTTGGAATTTCGGAACAATCAAATATAGCTGTCGAAGCCAATGCTTGTAAATGTAAAGTTATTCAACGAGACAGGGAGTATGATTGGTATGATGATATTGAACAAAATTATAAAAATTATATTGATAATCAATTAAAAATATATGATATATAGGAGGAGAATAAAATGCCAGTATTAACAGAAGAAGGAATAGAATGTCCCAGATTGATTATTTTAAGGGGGTCTCCCGCTATAGGAAAGACGACGCTTGCCAAAAAGATAGCATCTATGAATCCCGCAAAGAAAAAAGCCCACATTCCCGTAGACGATTTTCAGCTCTACGACGCAAGAAAGCCTTCTTTGATGCGAGAGCGGTTTGCCATCAGAAATGCGGCTATATTGACAAAGAGTTTTTTACTCGAAGACTTTGATGCAGTTGTTGACTATGTTTTCGACAATATAGAGGACGAAGAGGGGTTTATGTCGCTGATTTTGGGCGATGAGTTTGGAAAGCTAAACGACATATATGTACAAAAATTTTATTTAGATGCTTCCTTGGAGACTGTTTTGAAGCGAAATCAATCTCGCAGGGGAAAACGTGGCGAATATATGGCAATTCCTCTTTTAAAGAAACTTTACGCAAAGACAGATATTACTAAAGGAAAGGTGAAAAACGAAGTTGTTTTAGATACTTCTGATTGGGGCGTAGAAAAGACTGCAAGACTTGTATTGTCTTATGACAAAGCCTATAAAAATGACGAAGAATTTGCCAATGTGATTTTTTCTCAAAAAAATACGAAAGAATCACAAGAGGTTGAAAGCGAGGATTCAATTGATTGATTTGCACTTGCACACGGTTTTCTCCGATGGAACGCTAAAAGATATATCTTGCTTTGAAGGAACCAATAGTATTATATCTGTCACGGATCACAATTCCATAGGCTTTTTTAAAGAGAACCCCTTATTTTTAAAAAAATTAAGAATTATTATAGGTTGCGAGATAACTGTTACGGGAACTTACGATATTCTGCTCTATTTTCCTAATCTGACAAATTACTCTGATTCTTTAGAATTTGAGTTATCAAAAATTAGGTTAAACGAAGCGTTAATCATTAAATCTTGTTATGAAGAATTAGGATATGACAATTGGGAATACGATATAAGCCGTGCCTTTCCAAAGGAGCAAAGAATAAAAGATGCAAGAACCAGAGATTTGGCAGCTATAATTTACCTGAAGAGAAATAATCTTGAGTACGCCAACGGAGAATTTGAGAGAGAAGATCTGATCAGAGCGAGAAAATCTCGGATGGATTATGCAGACAAACATAAAAATTCCGTAAATAAAAATGTTGCTTTTGAGATAGGAAAAAAATTCAAAGGCGAGACCTCGCTTGCACATCCCATTAGGACACTTTTAAAAATGTACAGGGATGTAGAACCACAAAGCTCCGATTTTCTAAATAAGCTATATGAACTTATGATTTCTTTCAAAAATAAAGGAGGACAAGGCTTAGAAATTGAATTGGTTGACAACGAAACAATTGATAAATATTCAATATCCCCTTATTTATTAAAAAAAATAAGAAATGAAATCTTTGATTTTTCTTTAAAAAACAATATGTATCTAACCACAGGGTCTGATGCTCACTGCACTAAAAATTGTAATCACAAGTTGGATTCTGTTTTCTTTGAAAGATTTCCAGCATGGCTGAAAAATACCTCAACTTTCTAGTTTATTTAATGAAATGTTGAGGTATTTTTATTATGACTTTAGTCTGTTGAGGCTATTTTCATTTATTATAAAAAATAAAGTTTTTACAAGAATATAAATAATAAATGAAAATAGCCGAAATAAAAAACCACCTGCTATGCGGGTGGTTAATAGTTGCTTATAGCAAAAAAATCACCTTTCCTTGTATAATAGAGGTGTCCAAGCCACTATTAAGAAAGGAAAGGTGATAGAATTATGGCCAATCAAAGCAATTCATTGGCTCATACGAAGTGGATGTGTAAGTATCACATAGTCTTCACTCCTAAGTATAGACGAAAAATTGTATTTAATCAATACAAAGAAAGTATTAGAGATATATTGAGAACTTTGTGTAAGTATAAAGGTGTTGAAATAATTGAAGGTCATTTGATGTCAGAGCATGTCCATATATTGGTGAGTATACCACCTAAAATGAGTGTATCTTCTTTTATGGGGTATTTGAAAGGAAAAAGTGCTTTGATGATATTTGATAAGCACGCAAATTTGAAGTACAAGTATGAAAATAGGCATTTTTGGGCAGAAGGTTATTATGTAAGTACCGTTGGTTTAAATGAGGCAACAATACGCAAATATATTCAAGACCTAAGAAAAAGCAGATATTATTCAAGATAAGTTAAGTATCAAAGAGTATGAGGACCCCTTTAAGGGGTAGCCAAGTAAATTAAATTGGTATACTATTTTGGACAAAAAATAATTAATTTAAATGACAATTTAATGTTATTGCAGAAAAATTTAAATTATTAATTTAGAAGCTAAATAATTTATTCTAATT
>JBGUKW010000220.1:0-2448 GCA_045114665.1 Candidatus Xenobia bacterium
CTTTTAATTTTGAATTGATTAGGAAAATTATCGAAAAAGATTTAAATATAGTCAAATCATGGTTAAAATCTTCATTAGTTTTGGTCATATCTGCATTTATTGCCTCTGTCGGTGGTATATTTTTATCTTCTCTTTTGGCAGGCACAGAATTTTATGTTCAGGCAGACATGTTTAGAGGAATAAAAATATTGATGGTTTTCTGTCCTATTTTTGCAACTCTTTTATGGACATTGGATATCGAAAATCCTTTTGAGGATATAAAGAAAAAGTTGGATTCTTTTGTCAAATATTCACATGCACTTGCTGTTGGAATTTTGGGAGGAATTGGATCATATTTTATATTGAGAACAGGCAATGCTTCTGAAAGTTCGGTTTCGAAAACAGAGCTTTCAATTAGATCAACACTTATGGCATTGATCGGCATAAGACCTCGATTTAAGGAATTTATGCTTGGATATCCTGCTATTATGTGTTTTGGACTACTTAGATTTTTGGGTTTGGAAAAATATTCTTGGATTTTGATCTTGTGTATGTCTATAGGAATTGCAGATGTAACAGATACTTTTGCACATATACATACTCCAATTCTTATAACTCTTATAAGAGTTTTTAATGGAACTCTTTTAGGTTGGGGGATTGGTTCTATTATTTTATTTGTAGCTTATTTTATATTTTCGAATTTTTTTCAAAAAAAATCGAAAATAGAGAAGGATTGATAAAAATAATATAAAAAAAGAAAGTAGATAGAATTTTGAGTTTACTATCTGCAGGAAGGCATGGCTTTCCTGCATTTTTTAAGTAATTTTATTGTTGTTGGAGTTAGGTCATGTGTGTTTTTAAGAAGATTTTATTTGTATTTTTGTTTTTATCTATTGTTTCACCTGTTTTTGCAGAAGTTTCATTAAATAAGTCTTTAGATGAATATATAAAAATTTCAGATGCCGTAAAGACATCAGATGCTTCTGTTTTTGTGTGTAACTCGCATGGAAAATCTCTTTATGAATACAATTCAGATCAACTTATGGCTCCAGCGTCGAATTTAAAAATATTGACTACTGCTTCTGCTCTACATTATTTGGGAAGTAATTATAAGTATAAAACTAGTGTTTATGGAACACCTATTGACAGAGAGAGAGGTGTTATGGAAAGCTCCCTTTACTTAGTTGGTTCAGGAGATCCTACATTTAGAGAGCCATTCTTAGATGATTCGATGGATATTTTGGAAGAATTTGCAAAAACTCTCTCTGAAAAAGGGCTTAGAAGATTTACAGGAGATCTTATAGGTGACGATTCTGTTTTTGATCGTGAATTTGTTGGAGTTGGTTGGAAAAAAACATATATGCTCGATGATTATGCAGCACAATGTGCAGGACTTTCATTAAATTCAAATTTGGTTAGACTTACTCTTTTAAATGGAATTCCTACATTTTTCCCAAATTGTTCGATTATGAACATTAATGACAAGACATCTTCTGGAAGTTATACTGACATAAGTATTGAAAGAACTCCTGATACAAATGATGTAACTGTAAATGGAACAATAGCACCTTGGGAGGCAGGAGGAGCTACTTTTACTGTTCACAATCCTTCACTTTTTACAACAGATGCTTTTGACAAAGTTTTGAAAAATCAAAATATATACATGACTGGAAATGTAAAATTATTGCCTTCTGCTGAAAAGAGATATAAATATTCTCAATTTATAGAACTTGCAAGCCATGAATCTCCAGAATTGATAGATATCTTAAAAGTTATGATGAAAGAAAGTGATAATTTACTTGCACAACATATTTTTAAGACGATAGGTGCAGAGGTTGTAGGAATCGGCACAAGAGAAAATTCGGAAAAAGCTATTCTAAATTTCCTTAAAGAAGCAGGAGTTGATGTTAATGGTCTTAGTATGGCAGATGGTTGTGGACTTTCTGTCGAAAATAAAATAACTACAAAACAGATTGGTAAATTTTTGGCATATATGTTATCCCAGAAAGAAAAAGAAGATTTTATAAGTACTTTTCCAAAATCAGGTGTTGATGGTACTCTGAGATATAGAATGAGAGACCTTGATGTGAGAGCAAAAACAGGTACTATCAATGGCTGTTCTTCATTATGTGGATATGTCTATGCACCAGATGGTGAAATATATGTATTTGCTGTTATAACAAATAATCATACAACAGGTCCTTCAAAATATAAAGGTTTTGAGGACTCGATCGCTGAAATTATATCGAGATGTTGTGTTGATTAAAGGGGGTATTGTGAAAAAGACGATTTGGAAACCTGGAACTATGTTATATCCTGTTCCAGTTGTCATGGTTACATGTGGTAATCTTGAAAAATCTAATATAATAACTTTGGCTTGGACAGGAACTATAAATTCTGAGCCTCCGATGACATCTATTTCTATAAGGAAAGACCGCTTTTCTCATGATATAATAGCAAAAGAAGGTT
>JBGUKW010000221.1:0-2281 GCA_045114665.1 Candidatus Xenobia bacterium
TATTTTTTAATTCTTGTAATTTTGACATTATTTCTATCTCTTTGTATTCTGTAAAAAAATATTTTATACAACAATTTTAATATTTTACGGCTATTTTCCAATGTGTCATCTACACACAATTTTAACATCTTATCATCAACTGCATTTTTAAAAACATTAAATTCTTTTTTATGTGTATCTGTTGAAAAATCTGCCAACATAGCAATAAACATTTTGTAATTATCAAAAACTGCAAAATCTTTTAATTTTATTATCTCTTTGATCGCTTCTGATATTTTCATCGCCATTTATGTCCTTACTTTTTATATAAAAAACTATAATAACCTTGTAAAAATTACAAGGTTAAGAAAAATTAAATATTCAAGAAGAAATAACTAAATAGTAATATTACAAAAATATTTTGAAAACAACCTTGTAATACCTTGTAAAAATTACAAAGTTAAGAAAAATCAAATATTCAAAAAAAATAGGCTAAATACTAATATTCTAAAGCTACTATGAAAAACAACCTTGTAATTACCTTGTAACACCTTGTAATTTTTACAAGGTTAAAAAAAATTAAAGATTCAAGAAAAATAGACTAAATACTAATATTCTAAAGAATTCATGAAAAACAACCTTGTAATTACCTTGTAAAACCTTGTAATTTTTAGAAGGTTAAGAAAAATCAACTTGATATGTTTTTAAAGGACTATACTTTTTCCCATTAGATTTAAGAATACCTTTTTCAATTAAATTATTAAGCCTTGTTGATATTGTTTTACTTGATTTGCCAGTATGTAATTCAATTTCTGAACGCTTAACAATTCCCCTATCAAAAATAAATGCAACAATATTCTTTTCTAAATCATCTAAATTATTCCAAAAATCTAAACCTATTTTTGTAACATTATTAATTTTTCCATATTTATACACTTGTCTTACTTTTATATTGTTTTTTAAGGTTAATTTAACTTTATATTCTTCATCTTTGTAAATTGGAGGTTCTAAAGAAAATTTTTCCATATCAGAATAAATTCTCTTTACCCCCTCATTTAATTCTCTAACTAATCCAAACTCTGTTAAAACTCTTGATATACGAGGATTTCTTGAATATCTTGTATTTCTAATATTTTCTACTGTAACAACATTTGGCAAATCGCCAGGACTTTCTATTTCTAATCTATCTTCAAACATACATACTTTAATAAAATTGCCACTCATTGCATAATCCCTATGAGTAATAGCATTTACAATTCCTTCAAGCCAAGCAAATTCTGGATACTCTGGAATAATTTCAAATCTACCTGTATTAACATTTAAAGTAGTAAATTCTCTCAATTGAGTTGAAATAAAATTTTTGGCCTTGTCTAAAATTTGAAGAATTGAACCTTCAATATTAACATCTTTAACTATGTTAATATCCAAACCTACTTGTTCTGAAAAACCATCATACTTAATAAACCTAATTCTACTATTAGGATAAAATTGTTGAATATTTTTAGCAAATAATAATATAGTTGCATTTGTAAAATATTCTGTACCATCTTTTACTTTCAAAAATCCTCTTGCTCTTAAAATTTGTTTTGTATCTAAAGCTTCTGCTCCAATATTTTTTTTATAAGTATCTAATATTTCACTATCAAGATCATCAATAGTTGCTTCAAGATTCAATTCATCTTCAAAATGTCTTATATTTTTAGAATATTCTAAATTACGAAGATTATCACCTAAGATCTCTTTAGTTTTATCCGCAATACGCAGATAAGTTTTATCATTAACAGTTCTAATAATTTGGTCAATAGACCGATCTATATGCAAAAGTAAGAGACGATCTGAATTGCCTTCTATATTAATTATATCTAAAAATTCATAACTATACTTTGGCATAGGTTTACAAAAATCTTTAGGAGCATTTATAAATTCATTTATTCTCTCCTCACCTGCAAAGTTAATCCCCTCTAATTTCTTCTGTTTATCACTAATGCCAATAGCAATAGTTCCACCTTCAGCATTTGCAAAAGCAGAAATTATCGAAGCTAAATCTGCAGGCTTTATCTTAGCAGATTTCCTATCAAAATATTTATTTTCAGGTTTATTTTGTATATAATCAATATTAATAAAAGAATTTATCTTTGATGAAATATTATTCATTGTCTCTCTCTTTCATCTTTTCGTTTCAGTTTTTATTATCCTATATATGTATTTTCTACCTACAAAATCTAATTCATTAACTCATGTTTTTTCAAAAGTTAATAATTTATCTCTATAAAATTCATATTGTTTTTTTCGTTTTTCAATC
>JBGUKW010000222.1:0-4650 GCA_045114665.1 Candidatus Xenobia bacterium
AGGCATTTCTGGGATCGAATCTTTCAATGAAGAGAATATCTCTACTTTCTTTATTGAATCTATACCCAAATCAGATTCCATATCCATCTCAGGCTTTAACATCTCTTTTGGATAGCCTGTTTTATCGGCTGAAATCTCAATTACTTTATCCAATATCTCTTTAATATCTCTACCTTTTTCCTTAGGCTCTACTACTTTTGCAACTTTTGGAGCTTTCTCTTGAATTACTTCATATTTCTGCTCTTTTTCTTTAGTTTCTACTCTATTTTCAACAATTTTTTCTTCAAATACTGGAGAAATAACAGGCTTTTGAACAGGTATATTTTGAACAGGAACTGGCATTGAATTTCCAGCTAAAGAAATCCTTATAGAATCAATGACAGCTCTTTGATTTTCGAGAAAACGCCTGTGTAAATCAGCCGTTTGTGATTGCATTTGTGAAATGAGATCGATAATCTCAGAATTAAATTTACCGTTCATTTTGTTCTCTTGTTTGTCTTCTTTTTCTTTGTTGCTAACTTCTTTATAGACTACTACTTTTTGTGGTTCAATTTTAGAAGAATCGACATATTTTATTTTTGAAGGTGGAATTACTTTTTTCTTTCTGTAATTTGCACCTGAAATTTTGACTGTAAATGTAGGTTTTTTCTCTTCTTTAGATGCTGGTTCCCATTTTGCAAAATCTATGCCAAGTCTCAAAGTTCCCAATCTTGCAAGCAAAAGTGCGAGATCAAACACTGAATTTCGTTTTCCATTTGAAGAATTTACAGAAATTGCCTCATAGTCATTTTTATCTGCAAGAATATTATTGATAAGACCTGTCATTTTTGCACCTGGTCCACATTCAACGAAAAGTCTTATTCCATCATTATACATATTTGTTATTTCATCAGCAAATAAAACTGGATTTGCAAGCTGTTTTGACAAAAGCTCTTTTCCTTTTCCAATTTCATATTTATATGATGTCATATTTGAATATACATCACAAGATGATTTTTCAAATTTAACTTTGTCAACAGCCTTTGAAAATGGAATAAGAGCATCTGATATAAGAGAACTGTGGAAAGCAGCAGAAACTTTTAATTGTTTTGCAGTTATTCCTCTTGCAGATATAACTTTTACTGCTTTTTCAATTTCTGAAGTCCTACCAGATAAAACCATCTGTTTTGGTGCATTTACATTTGCAATAATCAAATCCAAATTTTCTTCTTTTATTATTTCAGATAATGTGTCATAATCTGTCATTACAGCACACATAGAGCCTCTGTCTCCTATTCCATTTGAAGAAGACATCAACTGACCTCTGAGGACAGATATTTTGGCAAAATCTTTTTCTGATATCTTACCTGCAAAACATAGTGAAGGCAATTCACCATAGCTATGTCCTGCTGCTGCAACTGGATTAAATCCAAAATATTTGAGGACTTTTGCAACACCGAGAGAAACTGCACCAAGTGCAGGCTGTGCATTTTTTGTATCTGTTATAATCTTCAAAAAATCTTTTTCGACACCATATCTTTCAAATGGATATACAACATCTGAAAGAAAATAGCCATTTGCTTTCTTAAATTCTGTTTCTACAACATCAAAAGTATTTACAGCTTCTGGGAAAAGACAGGCGACATCTAAAAGCATATTTGGCTTTTGTGAACCTTGACCTGGGAAAATGGCAGAGACTTTGCCATTAATTGTCTTATCTGAAAAGAAAATACCTTCAGAAAATGGACTGCTCTTTTCCTCTTCCAAAACTTTATTTAGTTTTTGAACCAAACTTGAAGAATTGTAATCTTCAGATTTTACAACTGCAGTCAAAATATATTTTTTGTCTTTCGAGAATGTTTTTCTATTTGAATCTGCTTTTTTACAAAAATCTTTCCAAGAAAGGCTTTCAATATTTTTTATATCATTTAAAATTTCAATTTTTGAATCAGAGGAGAAAGTAATTATTTGAATTGAAGAATCCCAGTCAATATTATGTTTATCTTGATCAAATTCTTCAAGGACACAATGGAAATTTGTACCACCAAAACCAAAAGCACTGACACCTGCACGACGAGGATAACTGCCGTCAGATATCCAAGGTCTTTTTGTTGTATTTACATAAAAATGACAATTTTCGTCAGTGAAAACTTTTAAAGGGGGATTTGCCTTTATTGTAGGAGGCAACACTTTATTATAAAGAGACATAACAATCTTTATAAGACCCGCTACACCAGCAGCCGCTTTACAATGTCCAATCTGTGATTTAACACTTCCAACGGCACAATTTCTTTCACCTTTTCCATAAGGTTCAAAAACAGACATAAGAGAATTTACTTCTATTCCATCCCCTACTTTTGTGCCTGTTCCATGTGCTTCAATAAGTCCAACAGTCAATGGATTTATACCTGCAGACTCATAAGCTCTTTTTATTGTCAAAACTTGACCTTTTTCCTGTGGAGCAAAAACAGAAGCACCTTTTCCATCACTACCAGAACCTATTCCGTCTATTACGGCATAAATTCTATCACCGTCTTTTATTGCATCTTCATATCTCTTTAAAACGACGATTCCAGCACCTTCACCTAAACAAGTGCCATTTCCATTTTCTGAAAATGGTTTTGCATGTCCATCAGAAGCCATTGCAGGAGTTTTACTAAAACACATATACATAAATATGTCATTAAATGTGTCTATACCACCTGCCAACATCATATATTCACGATTTGCCAAAAGTCGTGTACAGGCTACATCTATTGCTCCAAGAGAGCTTGCACAGGCTGCGTCGATAACACAGTTCATTCCGCCTAAATCAAAATAATTTGAAATTCTTCCAGAGTCAACATTTCCAAGAAGTCCAGGAAAAGACTGTTCTTGCCATTCTGGATAGTAAGAGCCAATTCTTTCTTTTACATCTTCTGCCATTTCCTCTGTTCCACCAGCATCTAAAACAGCCTTTTTCCAATACGGATGTCCTAATCTTGCTCCTAAATCAATGGCGAGTTTTTGAGC
This sequence comes from Candidatus Xenobia bacterium, assembly GCA_045114665.1. Taxonomy (GTDB): domain Bacteria; phylum Vulcanimicrobiota; class CADAWZ01; order CADAWZ01; family CADAWZ01; genus CADAWZ01. Next base: position 2,992 of record JBGUKW010000222.1, read on the forward strand.
ACCTGTTACTCCTAAAACGACACCAACAGCTTCTCTTTTAAATTGTTTTCCATTTTTTCCATAACCTGCATCAATAAGAGCATATTTAGAAGCATATAATCCAAGTAATTGTGAAGAATCTATTGCTTCAAGGTTATTTGGAGCAATGCCAAATTCCATTGGATCAAAATCAAAAGGTTTTATAAAACCTCCTGTCTTACAGTAGGTCATATCTTTTGCTTTTTTATCTTCATTATAATAGTCATCTATATTCCAGTGACTATCTGGAATTTCTCTTATTGCATCTGTACCATTTTTTATCAATGACCAAAATCTATCTTTATTTTCACTATCTGGAAATACTGCACTTATGCCTATAATAGCTATTTTCTTAGTATTTCTATCAGCCTCGCCCATTCCGACTCCTTAAACAAATCAAAAAAATTTTACTATATCAAAAGCTGAAAAACAGCATATTTTTTTGTAAAAAATTATAGAATTAAAAAAATTCTATACTTATAATAAAAAACCTTTAATTATTTTTTATAGAAAATTTTATAATAATATTCATTTGGCACTTTATTTTCTGAATTGCATATAATTTTATCAAAACTTGAAATAAAAACTAATAAAATGTTGCCATTATTTTTTTTATTTGTTATAATAGCAAATAAAAAAGGAGAAAAATATGAAAATATTATACGGAACAGAAGTTGCAAATAAAATCAAAGAAGACCTCATCACAAAAACAGAGGAACTAAAAAAAGAAAACATTTACCCACATCTTGTTGTTATATCTACTTCCTATGACAACTCTTCACAGGTTTATGTAAAGAGTCTTGAAAAAAAATGTAATTCAATAGGCATAAAATTTACTGAAATAAACATTGATGACTATGACACAAAATCAGCTATTGAGCTGATCAAAAACACATCCCAAAGAGAAGATGTACATGGAATTTTGATTCAATCTCCCCTACCTCCAAAATTTGATTCCTTTGAGCTGAAAAATGCCATATCACCTGAAAAAGATATCGATGGTTCTACTGCTGAAAACCAAGGAAGAATTGCATATAATAAAGCATTTAATCAACCTTGTACACCTGCAGGAATAGTTGAAATTTTAAAATATTATAAAATCCAAACTGAAGGCAAAAATGTTGTAATTGTAAATAGGACACCAGTAATTGGAAAACCACTTGCTTTTATGTTATTAAATCTAAATGCAACAGTTACAATTTGCCATTCAAAAACAGTAAATCTTTCTTCAATTTGCAAAAATGCAGACATTTTGATAACTGCAATAGGAAAGGCTAATTATATAGGTAAAGATTACATCAAGCCAAATTCTGTAGTCATTGACGCTGGAATAAATTGTGATGAAAATGGCAAAATAGTTGGTGATGTAATTTTTGAAGAAGCAATAGAACTCTGCGAAGCTGTAACACCTGTTCCAAAAGGTGTTGGTACGGTTACTTCAATTATGGCAATGAAAAATTTGATTTTTAATCTATTACCTAATTTTCAGTAATCTAAATTTTACATAGGTTGATGTGAATGAGAATTTGATTTAAATTTTTTTTGCTTTTTTAAAATTATTGTTGTATAATAAAATAAAAAATAGAAAGAAAATATTTTATGACAGAGCAACTACCAGAAATTGTAAAGCCTAAACTTGAT
>JBGUKW010000223.1:0-2330 GCA_045114665.1 Candidatus Xenobia bacterium
TAGGATAAAACTCCCATTTTATTCCACGCAAAAAGATATTACAAGCAAAAGATGTTATTTCTTGTGTAATCCCTCCACCAAAACAGAGAATTTTTGAAGATTTATCAACTTTTGAATTAGAAAAAAAATTGACCAAATCGAGAACTTTTTCAATAGTTTTATTTTGTTCTACTGCCTCTATCAAAAATATATTTTCAGTTGGAATCAAAGAAAAAAGTTCTTTATGTAAATCATATACAATTGAATCAATTACCAAAAAAGTATTTTTGAAATCATAATTTGTGAGATTTTGCTTATTAAATCCTCTTGTAAAAAGCACTGGATAATCGCCAAATTTAGACTGTATTATAGAAATATATTTATCATTAAATTCAACTTTGTCATTAATATGATGTTTATTTTTCTTAAAAAATAATCCATCTTTGCAAATTTGACCATCTTTTTTTTCTTCAAAAACAAAATCTTTTGGGATTCCATCAGGATAAGCCAAACAAAAAAAATTTTCTGAAGAATTATCTTCTTTTTCATTTTTTATTTTTTGAAAATATATACAATCAAGACAACAAATAGAATTTGGTATAAAAACTGACATAGTTTTATTGTTCCAATCTCGATTCAATAATTTTCTTTACAAACAGATTCTGTCATTTTTCATTTTTAACAAAAAATCAGTGGCTTTGGGAATATAATTTACTATATCTGAAGCAATTACTCCAAAATCCCCTATTTTTTCTCTTGCAATATCTCCTGCAAATCCATGCAAAAAACATCCCAAAACAGCACTATTTGAAGCAGAAACACCTTTTGAAAGCAAAGAAGCAATAATTCCTGTTAAAACATCTCCACTTCCTGCTGTTGCCATTGCCTCACTTCCTGTTGTATTAAAATAAAATGTGCCATCTGGAAGTGCTATTATTGAATTAGAACATTTTAGAACACAGACAACATCCTTAAATTTTTCTACTGCTTCAAAAGCAGATTCAACCATACTTGTTTTTATGTTATTTATTGTCTTAGATAAAAGCCTTGACATTTCCCCAACATGTGGAGTAATGACAACTTCTTTAGATTTGACATAAGAAAGCAAATCTGAATGTAATGAATCTGCATCAAAGACAATAGGCTTATCTGTAGATAACAAAATTTTTCTCAAAACATCTTTAATATCTTGACTCGACCCTATTCCACTACCAACAGCCAATGCATCTACTTTATTTAGTGTATCATATAATTTTGTCAAATCCTCCTTAGAATAAGGAATTATTATTTCCTCAACAAGTTTTGTTTTCATAACATCTAAAATTTCTTTTGGGACTGCCAAATATACCATTCCACAGCCTGCACGCATTGCAGATTTACAAAGTAATTCTGCAGCCCCTGTATATTCTGTTGAGCCAGCAATAATCAGTAATTTACCAACAGAACCTTTCCAAGCTCCCCTCGGTCTTGTAGGCATAATATCAGATAAAAAAGAATGGTCTGCTATGCGACAACTTGGAGGTAAAATCTGATCAAAACCATCAAATCCAAACAAGCCTAAATCTGCAACATGCAATTTTCCAACATATTCAGAAGCTGGAAGGAGAAAAAAACCTCTCTTAGGAGCAATTATTGTAACAGTACAATTTGCTTTAACAGCAACTCCCCCCTCAACTTTTCCATTATCTGGGTTGATACCTGAAGGAACATCAACAGCAATAACAGGCTTTTTCAAAGTGTTTATAAAATTTGCCAATTTTAAATAATTGCCCTGTAACATACCTGACAATCCTGTTCCAATCATTGAATCAACAACAAGATCGACATATTTTATTTCATCCAAAGATGAAATATCATCAGCAAAAATGTATTTAATAGACATCTTTGTTACTAAATCAAAATTTAATCTCGACAATGGCGACATTTTTTCTCTTTTTTCAAGTAAAATAACGATTGGTTCTTTTTTTGCTTGCTTTAAACGCCTTGCAAGAACTAAACCATCTCCACCATTATTTCCCTTGCCACACACAATCAAAATTTTTTGTGCTTCTGGATATTCTTTTAACAAAACATCAAAAATAGCTCTTCCTGCTTGATCCATAAACATAACAGGAGGAACGCCATAATCTTTCATCACAAATTTATCAATATTTCGCATTTCTTCAGATGTCAAAACCTTCATTTCTTTCTCCTTTAAAACTTACTTATCCTATTTAATATATTTCTACAAATTTGTGAAATTTACTTTAATTAATAAAAAGTGAACTACTCGACTACAAGTAGCCGAGCTTCTTGCTTCAACGACAGCGGTTATTACCACATTTCGTATTACTACGAACAGCTTTCCCCCC
>JBGUKW010000224.1:0-5420 GCA_045114665.1 Candidatus Xenobia bacterium
CTTGATGAGGTGTTGCCTTTGCTTTTTCACCTAAGTAAGAAGGAATTTCCAATCCTGCCATGTTGAATATCTCGCTCATTGGAGGTACTGCTTTCATCATACCAGAGATGAAATTTGCTGTTGATGTGTTATTGTCTGAACCGCCATTTCCACCGTCCCAAACAGTAACTTTATCAATTTTGATATTCTTAATAGCTTCAACCTGAGTTGAGAGCAATGTTTCGATCTTATCAGCGATCATCATTCTGAGTGCATCTTCAGATGTTCCACCAGCAGCCTTTACATATTCAGCGATACCAGCAGCTTGTTTAGAGAGCATTTCTTGGATACCACGAGCTTCAGCTTGCATTCTTGCGAAGATAGCGTCAGCTTCACCTTGAGCTTTAATTCTGATCTGTTCTGCTTCTGCTTGTGCTTGGATTTCTTTTTCTTTTCCAGCGATTGATGCTTTTACGAGAACATCAGCTTCCAATGTTGCATGTTCTTTCTGAGCACGAGCATTTTCTGCCTCTTTTTCTGCCAAGTATGATTCTTGATTGACTTGTGCAATTTTGATTTTTTCAGCTGTGTTAGCTCTTCTTGCTGCTTCAGCTTTGCGTTCTCTCAATGTTGCATTAGATTCAGCGATCTTTGCATCAGCTTCGTTTTCTCCGATGATTGCCTGAGAATCTGCGTTTGCTACTTGAATTCTCTGTGCTTTCTTAGCTTCAGCTTCTCCAGAGAGTGCTGTTGCTTCAGCATTTGCTACTTGAATTCTCTGTCTTTGTCTTGCTTCAGCTTCTCCAGCGAGTGTTTCTGCTTCAGCATTTGCTACTTGAATTCTCTGCTCTTTTTTAGCTTTTGATTCACCGATTGCACCGTTTTTATTAGCTTCAGCAACTGAAATTTTAGCATCGTTTATAGCTTTTGCTGTTGCTTCTTGACCGAGTGCTGCGATATATCCTGATTCATCTATGATATCAGTGATATTGACGTTGATGAGTTTAAGACCGATTTTCTTAAGTTCTGTATCTACGTTTGTTGATACATTGGCAAGAAGTTTATCTCTGTTTGCATTGATTTCTTCGATGTCCATCTGTGCAATGACAAGTCTTAATTGACCGAAGATGATATCTTTTGCCATATCTTGAATAGCCTGTTGACTTTGTCCTAAAAGTCTTTCAGCTGCATTTTCCATTACACCAGGTTCTGTTGAAATACCTACTGTAAATTTTGATGGTACATCGACTCTGATGTTTTGTTTTGAAAGTGCATTTTTGAGGTCAACACTTATTCCTATAGGTGTCAAATCGAGATATTGGTAATCTTGAATTACTGGCATTACAAATTCTCCACCACCGTGGACACATTTTGCAGCTCTATTTCCTCCTGTTTGTCCATAGACTACAAGCACTTTGTCAGAAGGGCAAGTTCTATATCTTGATAGTAAATACAAAAGACTACTTACCAAAACTACAGCTCCGATTATAAGAAGCATAGGTCCAAGTTCCATAAAATGTAATTCTCCTTTTTATATTTTTTAAGTTTAAAACTTATTAAATAACTTTTCTATTTATTTAAACAAATTCCCTCTAAACTAATTTTTTTATTATATTAAAGTTTTTGAATTTTCATAAATAATTCGATTTATATTTAAATTTATTAATTTTAAACCAATTTTGTTTATTTCATGATTTGCATTTTCAGAAATCATTGAATTTATGTTAACTATATTTTTTCTTATTTTTTCAAGTTTAGTTTGTGCAAAGATAAGTCTCACTTGACCTGTAATAATGTCTTTTGCCATATCTTGGATATCTTGTTGACTTATACCTAAAAGTTTTTCAACTGCATTTTCCATTACACTTGGCTCAGTTGAAATACCTACTGTAACTATCAACGATATATTTAATCTTGTATTATCCCAACTAAGTACATTTTTGAGATTAATGTCAAAAGCTATAGAGGCTAAATCAAGATATTGATAATCTTGAATTATTGGCAATATAAATACGCCACCTTTTGTGATTGGTTTAGATGTTTTTTCCTCTCCTCTTTGACTATAGACTACAAGGATTTTACCCTGTGGACATTTTTTATATCTTGATATTGCATAAATTACAATAATTACAAAGATAAGAATTGAAAAATATATTAAAAAGCTACTCATTCTATAAATGTGAAAATTCTTCTTTATTTTTTTATTTTGAGTTTAATAAACATCAACTACATCAATATTTATTAATTTTAACCCAATTTTATTAAAAACCTCTCTTAAAGCTGAAGAAATATTTTCATTAAATACTGTTTTTATATCTTCTCCATTTTGTTTTATCTCATTTATATCTATTTTAGTTGATATAAGTCTAACTTGACCTTCAATTATATTGTTTGCCAAATCACTTATTTCTTTTTTTGATTTGGATAATAGATATATAGCAGCATTTTCCATTATTCCTTTGTCATCAGAGATACCAAATGTGAACTTTCCTTGAATATTTATTTTTATGTTATTTTTGGAATATATATTTTCTATTTCGCTTGTGATTCCTATTGGTGTCAAATCGAGATATTGGTAATTTTGAATTATTGGTAATACAAATATACCACCACCGTGGATACATTTAGAGGCTGTATTGCTACCAGTCTGACCATATACTACTAAAACTTTATCAGCAGGGCATAGTCTATATCTTGACATGAGATAAGAAAAACTTATGAAGAATATGATAAAACAAAAACCTAATAGTATTGTTAGATGACTATCCATTTTGAAATATTCTCCTTTTTAATCTATGTTGTAAATATTTACATTTATTAAATGAAAACCAATTTTCTTTAATTCTTCCTCTGTTTCAGAATATGTATCTTCAATTAATTTTTCCATATTTATATCTTTTTCATTTAAAGAAGTTCTTTTGATTATCAATTCAAATTGTTTTGTTATTATTTCTTTGATTTTATTTTCTATTTCTATACTGCTTTGTCTAACTATATTAAAATTCTTCATTCCTTTAGATAATATATTTATATCTGTAGATATACTTGCATTAAAAATTGCTGATATTGTAAATTTTTCTTTATTTCTGTCATTTATATTTTCTAATTGTATATTTATAGAATGAATAACAATATCTATATATTGATATTGTTGAAGAATCGGCATAATAAAACGACCACCACCATGGAGACATATTTGATGTTCACTATTCCCTGTTTCACCATATACTACAAGAATTTTATCTGGTGGGCAGGTCTTATATCTTGAAAATAAATAGCCAACAATACTTACGAAAATGAAAAACATTATTACCATAATTATTATTATCGATTCCATAACAATATTCTCTCTTTATTTTATAATTTTTCCCCTTCTAAAATTTCAGGTTCTTTTAAATAGTTTACAGCAGATTCTACTATAAGCAAATTATTTTCTTTTATATCTATAACAGCTATTTTATCACCTGTTTTCAACTCAATTCCCTTAGTTGTAATTGCATCAAATTCCACCAATTTTCCCTGTACTAAAACATTTACTTTTCCTTGGTCTTTGCCATTTGCTGGAATAGTCAAATATACTTCGCCTATTTGTCCTATTGCATTTTCAGGTTTAATATTTCCATTATTGTTTGATTTCATTAAGTAATTCATTAGAGATGTAGTAGCTTTTGCTATTATTAATCCTGCTATTCCACCTCCTGCTATAGCTATTGGATCTGAAAAATTGTATGCAGATAATCCATAACCTGTAATACCGCCTATAGCTAAAAATGACATAAATCCTCTTAAATTAAATATGCCAAGTGGATCGTCCAAATCGAGGTCAAAGTTGCCGTGATGAAATTCAGCATCAAGGGTTATACAAGACAATACAAATGTGAGTATTATAAACAAACTTGAAGGAACTGCACAGCCTACAAAAATTTTTTGTAATAAAGTAAGTGCTTCCCACCATTCTATCATAAAAAAACTCCCTTCTTGTCATTATTATTTTATAATTATATTTTATAATTTAGACTAAAAACCTTTTAAGAATCTATAAAAAAAAAGTAACAAGATATCTTGTTACCTTTTTAAAAAAAATAAAAATTTTTAATTTTGTGTGTTAATTTCTTCTCTATTGTTTGATTCTGGTGTTTGTTGGTCTTCTGTTGGTGTTGGTTGTGGATTTACTTTATCTTGTATTTTTCCGCCTATGGCAGAACCAATCTTTGCTCCTAAGTGATTCATGGTTGCGTTTCCTAAAACTGCACCTATCAAAAAGCCTATTGCACCACCTGCTGGACCACCTATTGCAAATCCAGCCGTTACACCTGCATAGATTCCACCGATTGCTCCTGCTGCTGAACCAATAGCACCACCAATTCCTATTCCGAGAGCTTTAATACTTGATTTGAATGTTGCTTTTGGTTTGTCTGTTGACTCTGTTTCATTAGTTTCTTCATTTTCATTTACTTCTGGATCATTTACATTTTGTGAAGTGTCTTCTATCTCTTCTGTAGGTTGTGATTCTGTTCTGTTTGCTTTTATTTCAGTTATTTTAGAATCTACCCACTTTCCAAGTTTGATAACCCCTGCTATTGGAGCTCCTACTGTATGAGAGGCAACATAATTTGCTTCTTCAGCTGTTATTTGTTCTTTGTCTATTGCACGAGATAATGCTCTTTCTGCTCCATCTATTGCAACACCTGCTATTGGAGAAGCAAAAGAAATAGCTGTTGCTGTCAATCCTAAATTTCCTGACATCTGTTTTGCTTCGTCATTTTCTTTTACACCATGAGCCAATCTAACACCATCAATTATTGCAGTAGCTCCTGTTATTACATAAGAAGCTGTTTCAAGTCCTGTTTTTAGATATGGATATTTAGATAGCTTTTCGCCTATATATTTGCCAGTTTCTCTGAAGGCATCTTGTTCTACTACTTTTTCTAGTCCTTCAGCTTGTTCCATTTCTTTTATTCTTTCATATTTTTCAGGAGCTATTTCTTGAAGTGCATCTCCTTCTGTATAGAAATATTGATAACTTTCTGCAAAATCTTCTCTTTGGTTTGTCTTTGCATATTCTGTAACTCTATTTCCTGCACCCCAAATTTTATTTGTATCTGTTTCTCTTCCAAAATTGCTGAGAATACCTTCACTATAATCTCTTGTGTGTCCTGTTTCGTGAATTATAACTTTTTCAGCCCATTTTCCTAAATCGCCACACTGATCTTCTGCTATTTGTATAAATGGTGACACATTTGAATAAGCCATTCCAGAAGCATGTGCTGTTTTATCTGCACTCATGAACAATTCTGGAACCCATTCGATATTACTTACCGAAGTAACATCTTTCATTGGAAGTTTATCGAGAACTTTATATGTAAATTCTGCCTGTTCTGCTGTTGCTCCAGTTACTGCAGGATATATAAAAGCAGGGAAAGAGTCTATACTATCTGCAA
>JBGUKW010000225.1:0-12946 GCA_045114665.1 Candidatus Xenobia bacterium
TATTGCATATATGTTTTCTCCTTCGTAGAAGGAGCTTCAATGCTCCTCTCTTTATACATTGTTCTCTCCTCCTCTTGATTTTTTATATATTTTACTCGTTCATCAATCATATTTACCAAGGGATTGTCAATTTTATTTCCATTAATATAAGCAAAAAGAGCTTCTAAATCAGCATAAATGTCAACAAAATGCTATACTTCGTACCCTATGCTTTTTAAACTTTCTCTGATTTCATCTTCCAATTCATGGGATTTTGCAAACATATCAGATAATTCAGATGTCAAGCGTGACATTTTTTCTTCAAAAGGCTCATCATCTGTTTGTTCTTCGATACCGACATAACGCCCTGGGGTGAGGATATAATCCTGTTTAACTATGTCTTCTAATGTCGCAACAGAGCAGAAACCTTTTACATCTTCAAGTGTGCCATTTTGGAAAGCCTCAAATGTATCTGCTAACTTTTTGATATCTTCCTCTGCAAGGTCTCTGTGTTTGCGATCGACCATTTGCCCCATTTTGCGTGCATCTATAAACAGCGTTTTTCCTTTTTGCTTCTTCCCTTTTGTGATAAACCAAAGAGAAACAGGGATTGTAACACTATAAAATAGCTGAGTTGGCATAGCAATAATGCCCTCAATCAAATCATCTTCAATAATTTTTTTGCGAATTTCACCTTCTCCGCTTGCCTGTGTGGATAGTGAACCATTAGCCAAAACAAGACCAATTTTGCCACTCGGTGAAAGATGATGTATCATGTGCTGAATCCATGCATAGTTGGCATTACCTGCAGGTGGCAGTCCATATTTCCAGCGTACATCATCAACTAATTTTTCTTGATTCCAAGGATGATAGTTAAAAGGTGGATTTGCAAGTATAAAATCTGCCTTCAATCTTGGGTGTAAATCATTTGTAAATGTATCTGCCTGATAAGGACCAAAATCTGCATCTATGCCACGAATAGCCATATTCATCTTAGCCATTTTCCAAGTGTCCGCATTAGCTTCTTGACCATATACTGAAATTGTTCCACGCTTGCCAGAGTGAGCCTCAATAAATTTGGCACTTTGAACAAACATGCCACCTGAACCACAGCAACAATCATAAACACGGCAGTTGTCAAAAGGACGAAGAATCTCAACAAGAGTTTTGACAACACTTGATGGGGTGTAGAATTCGCCACCACCGACTCCTTCTTTTTCTGCAAATTGTGCAATGCAATATTCGTAAGTGCGACCAAGGAGATCTTCGCTCTCTTTTGTGTCACTCATGTCAATATTATTTGTGAAAATATCTACAACATCACCTAAAACTCTTTTGTCGAGGTCTGGGCTTGCATAATTTTTAGGAAGCACATTTTTTAGTGTTTTATTTTCTGCTTCAATAGCCCTCATAGCTGTATCTATGACAGTTCCTATCTCTGGAGTATGTGCAGAAGAAGCTATGACATTCCATCTTGCCTCTTCAGGAACAAAAAATATATTATCCATTGTATAAGCATCTCTGTCGTCTTCGAAGCCATCGCCTTCTGCTACAAGTTCTTTATATCTTTTATCAAAAGCAGATGAAATATAGCGTAAAAAAATAAGTCCGATTATTACTTTTCTGTATTCTGCAGCAGGTATATGCCCCCACAAAACACAAGCAGCATTCCAAAGCTGTTTTTCAAATCCTATGTTTGCATTTGTTTTATCAGCCATTTCACTTTCCCCTGTTATTTCCTTGTTTGTTGTTAATAATAAAATGAATAATTTGATTTAGCAAATTTTGTGCGATGAAATGTGGCAATTAAGTTGCTTTTGCTTTTCTCTTTCACTAAAAAAGCGGTATTGACAATTTCAATACCGCTTTACTATTCACAATTCAATTAAGGAAATTAGTCTTTGTGATAGAATACTCCGCCTCTTCCGCTTCCTCTATCTTCGGTGACTTCTTGAATGCTGTCGCCACCATTGTTTGAACCGATCAATGTAGGTGGATTTCCAGCTTTTTCTACAAGTTCTGTATGTCCTCTCTTTGCATTGAACCATACATCACCTGGCTGAGCCTGATTTGCTGGAACCTGTCTCCAACCTTGGCTTTTTAGAGCTTGTTCAAGACCTTTACAACCATTGTAGTGACCTTGAAGTCTTCCTGTCTGCTGTAAGCAAGCACTTACAAAGTTTGCACAGTTGAGGTTGTAACCGATTGATTTATCAAGGTTATTGAGACCTTTGATATCATGTGTTGTCTGACCTAAATATTTTCTTGCAAGATCTACTGTTGCTGAACCTGATGAACCGCCTGCTTGCTGAGCACCATTAGGACCGCCAACTCCGCCACAGGCACCACAACCGCCTGCTCCAGGACCTCCGCCCATCATGTTGCCCATCATATTACCCATATCTTGAGACATCTGATTCATCATGTTCATCATGATCATCATAGCCATCATTTCCATCATTTTCATCATCATTTGGAGCATGCCATACATTGTAGGCTGACCACATTGACCATTGAATCCACTTCCCTGCATGCAACCCATTCCTTGCATACCACCAAATCCTGGCATTCCACCGAGACCGAGTGAACCCATATCCATTCCGCCACCCATACCACCGAGAAGGTTGGTCATCATTTGTTGAGTTGTACTTTGGATTGTATTACCCATATCTCCTGCCATAGACATAATATCTGCAGAAGGAGTAAATGAAGATACTCCACCAAGCATAGATGAAAGGTCGAATCCATTTGAGCCACCATTTATATTCTGTGCATTTGTTCCACCATTAATTTGTGTACCAATATTCATTCCTGTTGGAGCACAAGCACCGCCATTTCCAATTAATCCTAAACCAAATCCACCACCACTGCTGTTGATTTGTGAACCAATATTCATTCCACTTGCTGCACAAGCACCGCCAGCTTGAATTAAATTCAATCCGTAAGCCATATTTAATTCCTCCAAATTCAAATCATTTTTATTCTGATTATATTATAAATTATAATATAAAAAAAATATAAAAAAAAAATGTTAATATTGTAAATTTCTTGTTAATATTGTAAAAATTTGTTATTTTTTAAAATTCTTCCTTTTTCGGTTCTCAAAGTAATTCCATCTCTGTCAAATTCTTCCAAAAGTGATATCAAAAAATGTCTGCCTCCATTGCTCAATTCTCTAATATCATTTAAACCACATACTTTCCTTTTATTAAGAAATAAGATAAATTTATTTTTTATATCCTCATAATCAGATTTTAATAATACAAAGTTATTAAATATTTTTAATAACTTTTCTTTTTCTAATAATTTTATAGAATTTAAGAACTTATTTTTAGTCATGGTTATTTCTTTTTCGAGATTTCCCAAAGCAATTCCACTATTTGAATATTTTTTTAATACTTTTATAAATTTATTTCTTATTGAATCTTCTACTTTATTATTGTTTTTTATTTTTTCTTCTTTTTTTGTATTTTTTATAAAAGTTTTTGTTATCGTTCCAAATCCTATAGTTTTTTGAGGATTTATTGTCCTTAAAATAAATTTATCCCCTTCTTCACATATAACATTTTCTTTAAAAAATATTGTACATTCTTTTTTAGAATCATTTAAAAATTTTATCTTTACAATATCTTTAAATGTTCCTGAAAAAAATATATATTTTCCTGAATTAAATTCATCAGAATTATCTATTTTTATATCTGTAACTGCTTTTATCTTTAGTTCAAAAGACTTCTTATCTGCTATAGTATCGCCAACCCTAATATTTTCTTTTGATATATTTCTCAAATTTAATGCTATTGTAGAACCTATAGAGGCATTTTTTACATCATTTCCTGCAATCTGTATATTTTTTATTGTACAACTTTTTTTTGAAGGAAGTAATTCAAGTTTAGAATTTAGATTTACTTCACCTGAAATTGGATAGCCTGTTATAACTGTCCCTATTCCTTTTAAAGAAAAAACTTTTGCTATCGACATTCTAAAAGGTCTAAGGTCTTGTTTTCTATCTATTGAAATTGCAATTTTTCTTGTTAAATCAAGTATTTCTTCAAGTCCAATTTTTGAAATAGCAGAAAAATATTGTATATAAAATTTTTTGATTTTTTCCTTGACTAAAAAAGTATATATTTCATCTTTTAATTCTTTTAGTCTTTCATGGTCGATTAAATCAATTTTTGAAATTATTGCAATTATTGTAGCATTGGGGGATAGATGTGAAATCAATTTTAAATGCTCTATTGTTTGAGGCATTATACCTTCTTTAGAGTCAATCAAAAGATAGACAATATCTGCAAAACAACTTCCCATAAGCATGTTACTTATAAAATTTTTATGCCCTGGTACATCTGCAATAACGGCAGTTATTTCTTCATTTAATTTAAAAGAGGTAAAACCAGTCTCTATGGTCATACCTCTTTTCTTTTCTTCAGGAAGTGTATCTGTATTATTTTTAGAAACGGCTTGAACAAGCGAAGTCTTTCCATGATCGACATGCCCAGCCGTTTCAATCATTATAAATTTCATCTTATTTGTGTTTTATTATTTTTTGACGATTTTCATCGGAGTTCCGCAACATATCATTTGACATGGCTCATCTGCAACTCCACAGAGACAGTGATTTTCTATTATGAGTTTAAGTCCACATTTTTTGCAGACATACATCTCACCTTCACTTTCCTCTACTTCATTGATATCAACCATCTTTTTTCCACAACAAATAGGCTGTGGTTTATCTTCTTTTTCATCAAATACAACTACAAGTCTTTCACATTCTGTACAGAAATATGAAATTCCATCTGGAGCAGTTTCATCAAAATTTTCTGAATCTTTTTTTTCTATTTCAACTGCTTCTTCTCCGCAACAGATTATATCTTTATAATCTTCTATGTGTTTATACATTGAATCAGCATCGAGATAGTATTCAGTTCCACATTTTTTGCATTTAAAAAATTTGCCTGAATTATCTTTGAGTGATGATAAACTTTGCATTTTTTCACCACAGCATTTAACACCTTCACACTTTTCATCATTGCAAGGGGATATTACTGATACAACCCTTTTACATTTTGTACAGACCAAAAACTCTTTGTCTTCTTCACGACCGCATGAGCAACAATCTTCTTCTTCAGGTTCATCATTATCAAATGAACAACAGCCACCTTCACAACAGTTATGCCCTTTATCTTCTTCAGGTTCATCATTATCAAATGAACAACAGCCACCTTCACAACAATCACCATCTTCTGAATCATCACAGCCACAACAAGAACAACAATCACCAAAACAACTTTCTGGATCAGGAATGTCAATTATTTCCATTTTTTCACCACAACAAGTAAATCCATGTTCTTTGTCATCTGTAAAACATGAGCAATCTTCTTCAACTGAAATTTTTATTCCACATTTTTTACATTCAAATACATAACCTGTGTATGATTGTACTTCATCAAGATTTACCATTTTTTCACCGCAACATTTAACATCAATTATTCCATTTTTAGGTTCTTCTGCTACGGTAACTCTTTTGTGGCATTTTGGACAATATAAAAATATCAAGTCATCGTCAAAATCATCTATATCTTCTGCCTGTGAGTGGTCATGACCACAACAGCATTTATGTTCATGAACTTCTTCATTCTTTTCTGTTTCTTTTTTAGATTCTTCTATTTCCATTTTTTCACCACAACAGGAGATATTATATTCTCCATTTTTTTTGAAAAATTCACCATTATTTATTATAGAAATTTTATTTCCACATTTTTTACAAATCAAAGAAGCAGTTTCATTTATTGAAATAAGTGGATTGCCATTACATTTAATATTGCAATTTTCTCCACCTTTAAGAACAGAAACAACTATATTTAATTTTGGCTCAACAAGTATATGTTCTGTTTCACAACCACATGTACATATATCTTCTTCAGGTGTATATTCTATCATTTCTTGATCACAACAAGTAAATGAATAATCTTGATCATCTATTGGCATTTCATTTACAAAGATGACAGTTCCACATTTTTCACATTTTAAGAATATATCTTCATATTCTTCAATATCATCATCTTCACTCATTGTTTCCATTTTTATACCAGAACATTTTATATTTAAATTTTTGCCTTTTTTGCCAAGTCTTACAATAGAAACAACTGTATTTTTTTCAGCACAGACCAAAACAATCTGATCTTCATCTCTCTCTTCATCTAAAGGAGAACAGGAATCCATTACCTTATCACAACAGGTAAATTCACAAGTTGAACCATCTTCAGGTTCTGAACTTTCTACACATATAACAGTGCCACATTCCTTGCATTTTAAAAACTCATTTTCTATTTCTTCTACGGTGTTAACAGGAATCATTTGTTCTCCACAACAAGTGATATTTTTATCATCAGAAACAGAATCTATAGCAATAACTGCATTGCATTTTTGACACATCAATATTTTTTCATTATCCAATTCTTCTTCCATATTAACCTCCATTATTTTTCTTTTTTTAAATTTTCGAGAATGTTTTTCATATCTTGTGGACATTCAACTTCAAATTTCATTTCTTTTTTTAAAGTTGGATGTGTAAATTTTATAGAACCAGCATGAAGCATTTGAACTTCTATGCCATATTTATTTTTAGGGGCTCCATATAAAAGGTCTCCCATTATGGGATAACCTATATAAGAAAGGTGAACTCTTATTTGGTGTGTTCTGCCTGTTTTAGGCTGTACTTTTATATAAGAAAATGATCTAAATACATCGAGTGGAGTAAAAAGAGTTTCTGCGTATTTTCCACCTTCTTTTATTGCCATTTTCAATTTATTATAAGGATTTCTTGCAATGGGAGCCACAATTTGCCTCAGTCCTTGGTCAAGTTTTCCATGAACAATGGCAAAATATTCTTTTTTTATCAATCTATTTTCAAATTGATGTGATAAATAGTCATGAGTTTTGTCATTTTTGGCAATTAAAATAATACCAGATGTGTTCATATCAAGTCGATGGACAATTCCTGGGCGTAATGTACCACCTATTCCAGAGAGATCTTTTATGTGGTATAGAATTGCATTTACTAATGTTCCATTATACCTACCTGCTCCAGGATGTACAGCAATACCTCGTGGCTTATTTATAATCGCCAAATCAGAATCCTGATATATGATGTCAATAGGAATATTTTCAGGTTCTGCTATATATTTTTGCAATTCCTGCTCTTGTATTTCTATTATATCGCCTAATTTTAATTTTGTTGAACAATTTGATATTACTTTTGAGTTGAGTTTTACAAGAGCTGAAGATATACTTTTTTGAATATAACTTCTCGAATTATCTGTAACATCAGCCAAAAATACATCTATTCTTTTTCCAACGAAATTTTCATCAACAACAAAAGAATCTATATCCATAATTATTTTTCTTTTGTTATTGAAACAACAGAGTCGATTTTTTCAGATAATCTTTTTTGGGCTATATTTAATGTCAAATCTCCTCTGGTTTTTTCTATTATCGAGCGAGCTATGTCTGCAGTTCTTCTGAGTCCTCTTGTGATTGCATCAGGAAAATCGAGAGATGTCAAAACACAATATAATTCTTCCATACGATCGAGAATTTCGTCTCCGCCATCAAATGATTCATGTCTTATCTTATCGAGGACATACCTTCTCAATTCACCTATTGCTTCACCCATACCATTTACATAAGAAGAATATTCACATTTGATTTCATCTGGATCTGGTATATCTTCTCCTTTTATTAAGGCAAGAGTTATTCTTGCCTCTGCGAGTTCTTTCATGGCATCAAGAAAATAACCAGCATAATATAATTCAGGATATGTTGAAAAAATTTCTTTTTTGCCTTCTATCATATTATCAGCATTTATCAATATCTCTTTAGCTTTTTCAAATTCTCCACGATGTGTTGATCTTATTGATAGAGATGCACATCTTATTACTTCTCTTTGAAGTTGTAAAATTTCATCTCTTGCATTTGTTATACCAGTAAATCTCGATGATATTTTCTCTGTTATTTCATTTAATTTTTCCATAGCTTCACATCCTATTTAGATTCAATAAATTCTATTTTTTGAATAAAATCATTAAATATTTCTTCAAATCTATTGTATTCAGATTCTCTTGAAGAACAAGTTATAACCATAAAATATCCATTGTAAAATAGATATGTTTGATTTACTATTATTGAAACAGCTTTATTTTCAAGTCCATAAACAATATTATAAGCATGTTCTCCTGCCAATGTAAGTTCTTTTTCAGAAGCTGTAACAAGATTTTTATCTATTTCATCTTTTAGTTTTTTTTGAGCTTTTTTATCCCAAAGCTCATATTTCTGTGTTTTGACAGTAACTATATTGACAGAAGGCTCTGGGGTAAAAGTACCATCTTTATTTACTAAAAAAATATCGGTATCAGGTACTTCCTCTATTTTCCAAGATGAAGTTATTGGAATTTTATATCCTACAGTGCTATTTGTATAATAATATTGCTTTTTATCTTTTTTAGAAGCTTTATTTGTTGTGGTAGTTTGATTATCGTTATTATTTTTTTCAGGAGAATTACAACCACATAAAATAAAAGAAAAAAATACCAATAGTATAACTGCTATTTTTAAAATATTACTCATATATTTTATTTCTCCTAAGTTTAGAAATTTATCTTTCTTCTTCTGAAAATTCTTCTGGAATTAACGGATCTGGATACAAAGGACTTATCCCACTATATCTACATCTTTTACCTGCACCATAGCATGAAATTATATTTTCACAGTAATATGTTCCTGGAAATCCTTTGTTATTTCTATTTTTATAATCATCATATTCAACAAGCACTGAAACTTTTTTCTTTATCATCGAACAAAACATATTTTTAGGTTCCAATGCTCTTCTTTTTACATTTGAATTCATATTTTTTTCACCAAATGGTTTTTTCTATTTTTCTTCTGAAGTAGCTATAAAGCAGAATGGATCATTTACTTCAATATTTTTTCCAATTTCTGTGACTCTAGCTCTACACCCACCTCTACAGGATTTATAAAATCCACAGTTTCGACATTTGTCAACACCTAAAGAAGAACGCATATCAGAAAATAACTTTGAATTTAACCAAATATTTTGCAATGAATCATTTTTTATGTTACCTGCAAATGTTGAATCAGGCATAAATCCACATGGCTTTACAAATCCTGATGAATTAATATAACAATATATATTACCTGCAGGACAGCCAAAGTTGCTATATATTGAAATTTTAGAACTAATTTCAGGGAGAGATGGAATCTTTATTTTCATCTCTGATGTTTCAGAAAATTTTTTGACAGTTCTTCGTACAAGATTTATATCTTCTGGTTGTAAAGCAAAATTTTTATGTGTAGAAGCACTTCCTATCTGTCTGAAAAAATCAATAGTCCATTCATCAGCTTCCAACTTTTGAATAGCTCTAAACAAACTTAAAAGTTCTCCAATATTTGGCTTCATTATAACGGAATGAAGAACAAGTTTGCACTTGAACATCTCTCTTATTGTTTTTATTCCTCTGATTGCTCTTCTATATGTACCTTTTCCTCTAAAATAATCATAAGATTTTTCAGAAGAACCATCAAAACTTACTTTTATCTGTTTTATATCCAATTCAGCTATTTTCTTTGCAATTGCTCTGCTTACAAACAATCCTGAACAAGAAATTGAAACAGAAAGACCTCTTCTGACAGCTATATTTACAATGTTTATAAAATCTTCTCTACAGAAAGGGTCTCCACCTGAAAAGCAAATCTCTTTTGTACCTATTTCAGATAATTCGGAAATTAGATGAGATATTTGTTCAAATGTCAATTCATTTTCTCTTGGTTCTCTGCTTGATTGGAAACAGTGTCTGCACTTTAAAGGACATTCATTTGTTACTTGTAGATGTACTTTTAATGGAGCAGATAGACATTTTTGTTTTTCATCAATATTTTGCCGATTGATAAAAACTCCATCGAAAACATCATTCTCATTTAATAAGCCTATTGATTTACACAAATTTATAAATGTCTTGAAGTTTTGTTCAGATTTGTTACTTAAATATTTTGAATATATATCTGATAAAGCTTGACCTTCAGCAGTTTTTTTAAAAATTAATGTTGCTTCTTCATCAAACGGAATATAGTCTTTTTTCTCCAAATCATAAATAAGAGAGCCAAAATATTCTTCTCGTACGGTAAACCTTTTTAAATTCACTTTGGGTCTCCCGGTATTATATTATATATTTTTAATTACCCCTTTAGATATAACGATATAATTATTTATATCTAAAATTTAATATTTACAATAAAAAAAACAAGAGTTATCTTAACTTCTATATTTAGAGGTCTGCTTCCTGTTTTTTTATTTTTTTTAAATTTTTTGTTTATATATTTTTTTCCATTTTGAAATGCAAATAAAAAAGCCCCCAATTGGAGGCTTTTTTATGTACTAACTATATATTTAAATAAAAGAATTCTTTACTATTTATTCCGTTTAACGATAATTCAAATGAACCTATATTAGAAATAGGTGTTGAATCAGCAATTTGGGCTGTTTTTTCTGTTTTATCAGCATAAGACAAGAATTTAAGTGCATCTGTCTGATTCATAACAGAACTGT
Source organism: Candidatus Xenobia bacterium (assembly GCA_045114665.1). Lineage (GTDB taxonomy): Bacteria > Vulcanimicrobiota > CADAWZ01 > CADAWZ01 > CADAWZ01 > CADAWZ01. The sequence goes on from JBGUKW010000225.1 coordinate 10,601, forward strand.
CTATATTTTTTGTATGTTCGAAACCATCTGAAACAGAAGATATTTCAGATTTGTTATTTATGTTTGTTTTTTCAAATAAAGTGTTGTGCTGTGGTGAAATATATGAAGAAAAATGATTAATTCCATGTATGGAATCCATTTTAACGCACCTCCAATTTCAAATGTCCTTCTTTTTGCCGATTAATTTTAAATTTACTATTTCCAAATATTACTACTTCATAACATGTCGGCGGACACTAAACTTACATTTTTTCCCTTTTTCTATTTTTACTGAAAATATAATAAAACATTTTTTTTAGTTTAGCAATGAAATTATTGTTAACATTTGACTAAATTTTTGTTTTTTTATTGAAAAAAATATTCTGAAGGATTTTTTGTTATTAATTATAATTAATTCCTATATAAAATCTTGATAAAATCTTGACAAAATAACCATTAAATAAGGCGGTATAGTTAAAACATGAAAAAAATGTATGTTGACAAACTTGGCATAGACCTTTTGACGCATGATCCTGTTATAATACTAAAAGATGAATCTAATTCTAGATATCTCCCAATATTGATAGGCCCTTTTGAAGCAACTGCAATAGCATTGGCTCTTGAAGGATCAAAAGTTCCGAGACCGCTCTCACATGATCTAATGGTTTCAATAATAGAAGAATTGGGTGCTATTGTTAAGAGTGTAAATATCACAGAAATAAAAAATAATACATTTTACTCAACTATTGTTCTTGAAAAGGACGATAAAACATTTGATATAGACTCAAGACCGAGTGATGCTATTGCTATTGCTTTAAGAACTAAAGCACCAATATACATAGCCGATCATATATTGATAGAAGAAAGTATAACTCAAAAGAAGGGAAATACAAGAGCTGAAGACCCAGAAGTAAATTATGATGATTTAGAAAATTCTTCTCGAGATAGAGAAATAAGCCAACATGACAGGCAAATGCTTAGAAAATACATAGACAGTTTAAAACCAAGCGATTTTTTAAAATCTTTAAATACAAAAGACGAAAAAGACGATTCAAATAAAAACGATTCTGAAGAAGACAATTTAGAAGAAAATGATAAATAAAAAAAATAAAATACTTTGTATTTGTACAGGTGGCACAATAGCCATGGATAGCGAGACACTTTCTTCATTGACACTTGCTGATGAACTTTTAGGAAAAGTTCCAGAAGCAAGACAAATTGCAGATATTGATTTATATCAGTTGAGTAATTTTGACAGTGTCGAAATGAAGCCAGAAAATTGGGTTGCACTTGCTGAAAAAATATATGATGAATATGATAATTATGATGGTTTTGTAGTGGTTCATGGTACTGATACGATGGTTTATACGGCTTCTGCGGTCTCTTTTTTGATAACAAATTTGGGAAAGCCTGTTATTTTTACAGGCTCACAAATTCCGCTTTCAAATACTTTTGGAAGTGATGCTAAAAATAATTTATTATATTCATTTAGATACGCTTCAATGGATATTGCCGAAGTTTGTATATTTTTTGGAAATGTACTTTTGAGAGCAAATAGAGCAAAAAAAATAAGTGGTACAGATATAAATGCTTTTGGCTCTTTTTCCCTTGATCCTCTCGGTCATGCTGGAGTCAGACTTACACTTACAAGAGAATGTAAAAGACGTGGAAGATATCGTCCTCTTTTGAGAAAAAAACTTTTATCAGATGTTTTTCTTTTAAAGATATATCCTGGAATTAATCCTGAAGTTATAGACAAAATAGTTGAAATGGGATATAAAGGAATAGTTATAGAAAGTTTTGGAATAGGAAATATTCCCGTGGGGGATAAATCCCTAATTCCACCTATTAAAAGAGCCATTGAAAAAGGAGTATCTATAGTAATTGCCTCACAATGTGAATATGGATACACAGATGATTTATATCCTTCAGGTAGATTATTAAAAAAGACTGGTGCTATTATGGCAAATGATATGACGCCTGAATCGGCTCTTGTAAAATTAATGTGGGTTTTGGGAAATTGTGAAACTCCAAGAGAAATATCCGATATGATGTTGACTCCTATGGCTGGTGAATTTTCGTCAGATGATGAATTTTAATAAAATAACTCCAATAATTATAGAAAATTGGAATATAAAACCTCCTGAAGGTAGTATTTCCAAACTTATAAAAGATGCAAGAGAACATATGATTTTTGACACTTGTCAAAAAATGTTTGAAAGTGGTTATTTCAATCCCGCAATAGTTATTGGAGATCTTAAGTTCAATAACAAAGATCAAAAATTTCCATTTATAATATCAGAAAAAATTGGAGAAAATTTTAATTTTGGAAAATCTCTAATTAATATCAAAAATAAATATTCACTT
>JBGUKW010000226.1:0-9536 GCA_045114665.1 Candidatus Xenobia bacterium
GAATCAAAAATAACATTCTTAGCTGTTAGTACAATAGAGCCTCGAAAAATGTACGATCAAATTTTAGATGCTTTTGAAATACTTTGGGATAAAGACCAAGATATAAATCTTGTTATAGTAGGCAAAAATGGTTGGAATACAGAAGAATTAATTGAAAAAATAGAAAATCACAGAGAAATAAACAGAAGATTATTCAAACTTTCAGGAATAAGTGATGAATATTTAAATAAAATCTATGAAAAATCTTCAGCACTAATAATGGCTTCTAAAGCTGAAGGTTTTGGATTAGGAATTATTGAGGCAACATATCACAAAAAACCTCTAATTATAAGAGATATACCTGTATTTAGAGAAATAGCTGGAGAAAATGCTTTTTACTTTACTGGATTTGAAGGCAAAAACTTAGCAAATGCCATAGAAGAATGGCTCATATTATATAAAGAAAATAAACACCCAAAATCAGACAATATAAAATATTTGACTTGGAAAGAAAGTGTTTCAATGTTAAATGAAAAATTAGAACTTATAACAAAATAAGGAGTAAAAAATTGAAAAACGCACTTATAACAGGAATAACAGGTCAAGATGGATCATATCTTGCAGAACTTTTGATAGAAAAAGGATATAATGTATATGGATTGGTAAGAAGAAAAAGTCAACTATCTTATGGCAATTCAGAACATTTAAAAGATAAAGTCAATTTTATAGATGGCGATATGACTGATTTATCATCTCTCATAAGAGCTATAAAAACATCAAATGCAGACGAAGTATATAATTTAGCTGCTCAATCATTTGTAGCAACAAGTTGGGTTCAACCAATATACACAGCAGAATGTGACGGCATTGGTTGCACAAATTTACTCGAAGCAATAAGACTTGTAAAACCTGAATGTAAATTCTATCAGGCTTCAACAAGTGAAATGTTTGGACTTGTTCAAGAAATTCCACAAAAAGAAACAACTCCATTCTATCCAAGAAGTCCATATGGTGTAGCTAAACTCTATGCCCACTGGATTACAAAAAATTACAGAGAAAGTTATGGAATGTTCACATGTTCAGGAATACTCTTTAATCATGAATCAGAGAGAAGAGGGCTTGAATTTGTAACAAGAAAAATTTCAAATGCAGTTGCAAGGATCAAAGCAGGCTTACAAGAACATGTCGAGCTTGGCAACTTAAATGCCAAAAGAGATTGGGGACACAGTGCAGACTATGTAAGAGCAATGTATTTGATGTTACAACAAGAAAAACCAGATGACTATGTTATAGCTTCAGGTGAGACAAGAACAATAAGAGATTTTTGCAATTCAGCATTTAAATATGCAGGATTCGAACTCACTTGGGAAGGCGAAGGAGTTGACGAAAAAGGCATTGACAAAAACACAGGAAAAATTCTTGTAAAAGTAAATCCAAAATTCTTCAGACCTGCTGAAGTCGAATTGTTACTTGGTTGTCCTGAAAAAGCAGAAAAAGTTCTCGGTTGGAAAAGAGAAATTTCTTTTGAACAACTTGTAAATAGAATGGTACAGCATGATATCGATCTTATAGAAAAAAGAGGATAAAAAATGAAAAAAGCTCTTATTACTGGAATAGCAGGACAAGATGGCTCTTTTCTTGCCGAATTTCTTTTAAGTAAAAATTATGAAGTAATCGGTCTTGCCAAAAAAGAATTTGCAACATCTGAAAATATATCAAATATAATTGATAAAATAAAGATTATAGATGGGGATGTTGCTGATTTTGATTCTGTTTTAAAAACAGTAAAAGATATAAAACCAGATGAAATTTATAATCTTGCAGCTCAATCTTTTGTTGCTGACAGTTGGAACAACCCAAGTATTACTGCTCAATGCAATGCGTTAGGTCCAGTAAACATACTTGAATCAATAAAAAGAGAAAGTCCAAATACGAAATTTTTTCAAGCCTCAACCTGTGAAATCTTCGGAAAACCAAAAGATTCTCCACAGACAGAATCAACAGCAATTCATCCAATTACACCTTACGGAATTGCAAAATTATATGCACATCTAATGGTTGAAACATATCGCAAAAATTATGGAGTATTTGCTTCTTGTGGAATCCTTTTTAATCATGAATCAGAGAGAAGAGGAAAACAATTTGTAACAAGAAAAATTTCAAGTTCTGTTGCAAGCATAAAACTTGGATTATTAGATCATATTGAGTTGGGAAATCTAAATTCACAAAGAGATTGGGGATATGCTCCAGACTATGTAAAGGGTATGTACTTAATGCTTCAACAAAAAAAGAGTGATGATTTTATACTTGCAACAGGAAAACCCGTTAAAGTAAGAGATTTTTGCAATATTGCATTTTTATCTGCTGGAATAGAACTTGAATGGGAAGGTTCTGGACTTGAAGAAAAGGGAATCGACAAAAAGACTGGAAAAACACTTGTAAAAGTAAATCCAAAATTTTTTAGACCAACTGAAAGTAACATATATGTGGGAAATCCACAAAAAGCTGAGACACAGCTTAATTGGAAAAGAGAAGTTTCTTTTGAACAAATGGTCGAAAAAATGGTACAGCATGATTTGGAATTATTAAAGAAATAAATAGAGCTTTTTGTAGATTTATGAAAAAGTAAGACAGAAGAGACAAGACAGAAGAGAAGAAAGAATCTAAAAGGAGAGAAAAACGATGAAAGTCATCATAATGGCAGGGGGAAGTGGCACAAGACTTTGGCCACTCAGCAGAAGCAATTATCCTAAACAATTTTTGAAACTCAAAGAAACAGATAAATCAATATTTCAACAGACAATGTTACGTTGTCTAAAGCTAACTGAAATAGAAGATATTTACATAGTTACAAATAAAAACTATCGTTTCTTGATTTCAGGGCAGATTGAAGAATTGGGTTTGAAATCTTATGAAGAAAATATTCTTCTCGAACCACAGGGAAAAAATACACTTCCTGCAATATGTTATGGAATCAAAGAAATTAGAAAAAAAGGCGAAGACACAGTTGCAGTATTCGCCAGTGATCATTTAATTGGTCAAACGGACAAATTTATTAATCTCATAAAGTCAGGAATAGAATTATCAAAAGAATATCTAATAACATTTGGCGTCTGTCCAACATCTCCTGAAACTGGATATGGTTACATAAAAAAAGGAAATCCACTTTCAACAGGATTTAAAGTCGATTCTTTTAAAGAAAAGCCAAATCTTGAAACAGCAGAAAAATATGTAAAAGAAGGCTATCTTTGGAATAGTGGAATGTTCATGTTCAGAACAGATATATTTATGGACGAAGTAAAAAGACATTGTCCTGAAGTTTTTAAATCATTCTTAAATGATGATGCTGAACAATGTTTTAAAGAAACTCCTAAAATTTCTGTTGACTTTGGAGTTATGGAAAAATCTGACAAAGTTGCAGTAATAGCCCTTGATGTTCCTTGGAATGACCTTGGAAGTTTTGCTTCTTTTTATGATGAATATGATGGCAAAAAAGATGAAAATGGTAATGTAACTTTTGGAGATGATATTATAATCAACTCTAAAAGAAATATGATATATTCTGAAGGTAAAAAAGCCATTGCAGCAATAGGAATTAAAGACCTCGTAATAGTAGATCAAAATGATGCACTTTTGATTTGCAAAAAAGATGAAACTCAGTTAGTAAAAGAAGCTGTGGATCAACTGAGAGCCAAAAAAGACCCAAGAGCAGATTTTCATTTGACAGAATATAGACCTTGGGGGTCATTTACAATTCTTGAAGAAGGTTCTTTTTATAAAATCAAAAGATTGACTGTATTGCCTGGTAAAAAATTGAGCTATCAAATGCACTATCACAGAAGTGAACACTGGATTGTTGTATCTGGAACAGCAAAAGTAACAATAAATGATGTAGAAAAACTTGTAAAAAGTGGTGAGAGTATTTTTGTTGAAGCAGGATACAAACACAGACTGGAAAATCCAGGAAAACTCCTTTTAGAAGTTATAGAAGTACAATCTGGAGCTTATTTAGGAGAAGATGATATAGTAAGATTCCAAGACGATTTTAAAAGATGTTAAAAAAATGAAAATTCTAATAGATATTCAAAGTCTTCAAGGAGATTCAAAATATAGAGGTATAGGTCGTTATGTTTCAAATCTTGTAACAAATATGATTAAAACAAAATCTGAAGATGACGAAATATACCTCTTATATAATGATTGGAATAAAGAGACTCAAACAGAGATAATAAATAAATTTAAAGATTTAATTCCAAATGAAAATTTAATAAAAACTCACCTTACTTTTAAACTACAAAATGAAAATTATTGGCTTCCAATAAATGACTATAATAACTGTTTGATAAGACAGACTGAATTATTGAGAGAATATATTATTTCAAAAATAAAACCTGATTTTGTGTTTATTTCAAGTTTTTTTGAGATAATAGCATCTGTTTCTTCAATATCTAAATTTTTTGAAATTCCAACGGGTATTATAATATATGATTTTTTACCACTGCAAAATAAAAAAGATTTACTACCCACAAAATGGCTACAAGATTGGTATAATTCAAAAATTGAATCTCTTAAAAAATCTGATTTATTTTTATGTATATCTGATTTTGTATCAAACGATGCAAAAGAAATTTTCAGAGATTCAAATATAGAAATAAAATCAATAAGTACTGCATCGTCAGATTTTTGGCAAATAGTCCAATATTCTCAAGAAGAAGAAGAAAAATTTAATAAAAAATATAAAATAACAAAACCATTTATATTATATACAGGTGGCTCTGATAAAAGAAAAAACATAAAATCACTTATAAAGGCATTCGCTTCTTTAGAAAACATTAAGCAAGATTATATATTATTTATCGCATTGGGAAAAGTTGGAGATAAAAAAATAGAAAATGAATTAAAATCTTTGGCCAAAGATGAATCTCTAACAGAAAGTAAAGAAATTATATTTACAGAGTATGTTTCTGATGAAGATATGAGAATGATGTACAATCTATGCACTCTTTTTGTATTTCCATCACTTGGAGAAGGATTTGGATTGACCCCTTTAGAGGCTATGAAATGTGGTGCTACTGTAATTACAAGTAACTCAACATCTCTTCCAGAAGTTGTAGGATTAGAAGAAGCAATGTTCGATCCTACATCTATTAAAAGTATAAGCAATAAAATAAACGATGTCTTAACAAACAAAGAATTATATAAAAAAATTAAAAATAATTCTCTTGAAAGAACCAAATTATTTTCTTGGGAAGAAACAGCAAAAAGAGCTTGGAAATATATAAAAGAACAAGTAAAAAAATCAGAAAAAAAGACCGAAAAATTTTCAAAAGAAAAATTTCTCGATGAATCTGCAAAAATATTTAGTAAATATAAAGATTTAAAAGATATTGAATATTTAGTTCAAGATATTGCATTAGCTTTTGACTTTAATGAAAATGAAAAGAAAAATAATAAGTCAATATATATAGATAAAAAGTTAATCTCTTCAACAAACAAAATAATGGAAAAGTTACCAAAACAAATAGGAGATTTTGATATAACTTATATTGAAATTTTAACAAATAAACAAATTGGAATAAAAAATATAGAAACAGGAAAAGCAATATCTCCTAACAAAGATGAAATATTTATTATTGATATAAATATTTTCATCAATAATAACAATTCTATAAAACATTATATAGAAATATTGAAAGAAAGAAAAACAAAATTTTTATATAGTAATCATAAATGCCTTTTAGGTACTGATGAAGATTTTGATAAATTATCAAAAGAGGATAAAGAAAAAGCTGTTGAATATTTTAAAAAATCTATAGAAGTATTTTCAAAACTTTTAAAAATAAGTAAAAGAAATGAAATAATCTGTATTGACAATATTTATGTCAACGACTAAAACAAAAAAGGGGCTGTGAAAAACAGTCCCTTTTTTATAAATGGAGATAAAGGGAGTCGAACCCTCGACCTTCTGGGTGCGATCCAGACACTCTACCAACTGAGCTATATCCCCGTTTATCCTACCGTCATAATTTTTTTTTAAATATTTGGCTGTATATTTTCCAATAGCCAATTTTGTGGCGAGATATTATACCTCAAAAATTGGCGTAAGCAAAACATTTGAAATTTAAATTTACCTTAATTTCAAAAATTGCTTTTAATCGAAGTTATTATAATACAAAGTTAAAAACCTGTCAATCTACAAAATATTTCAAATTTTGATTTAATTTTCTGCCATAAAGAAAATTAAGTGCTAAATTATAGTTGGGTGGTTAAAAATTAATTTGCAAAATCCAAAAATCAATAAATTGACTTTTGGAAATTTGAAATAATATTATAAAAAAATGGAAAAACAAGAAGAAATAAAAAACAAAGCTAAAGAATTGGGAATAATTCTTTCAAAAATAACAGACACAGAAGATATTTATTTTACAAGTGAAGCAATACCTGATTATTTTAAAAAATTTATTCCCAAATCCGCCATAGTAGCTATACAAAATTACAATTTTGATGAAGTCTCCACTTCCCCACTTTATGGAATAAATGCCCCATTTGTAAGAAGTAATTATTATAAAGAGTTGAAAAAAAAATTAGAAAAACTTTCTAAATATATAAAAAATACATACAATGGCAATTCTTATATATCTTGTAATGGATCAATAAGAGAAAAAATATTGGCACGAAAAGCTGGTATTGGTTCTTATGGAAAAAATCAAATAATATCGAATGAAAAATATGGATCTTACATAATAATAGGCTTGCTTGTAACAGATATTGAATTTGAAAGAGACAAACCAGCTGAAATGTTTGATTCATTTTGCAAAAATTGCAATCTGTGTGTAAAACATTGTCCAACAGGTGCTATAAATTCAGACGGAAATTTTACAAGAGAAAAATGTCTTCAATATATGGGGCAGAATATCGCATTAAAAGAAGATCAAATAAAATTTTGGGATAACAGGTTTTATGGTTGTGAAATCTGTCAAAAAGTATGTCCTAAAAACAAAAATATTCCTCGAAGAACTGACTATCCAGAAAATGGAAAAATAGGAGGCTCTGTATATCTTCCTGAAATCATATTTTTATCTGATGAAGAAATAAAACAGAAATTTAGAGGGAGTCAACTAGCCCTCAGTTGGGTTGAACCAGAGGCACTTATAAAAAATGCACTTATTGCATTGAGTAAGACGGAAGAAGGAAAAAAATTTGTTATTGAATTTATAGAAAATGGAAGAGAAGATATGAGGGAAATTGCAGAAAAAATTTTAGAAAAATCATAAAAATAAAAAAGTAGAAAGTGAAAAATATCGTGAAAATTACAAAAGAGTGGAAAATTTATTTATTTTGCATATTTTTATGTGAATTTGTTGGGATAGTATCTGCATTTTTTACAAGAGAAGATGTCAAAATATATGGAACAACGATAATTAAACCTTTATTATCGCCTCCTTCTCTTGTTTTTCCTATAGTTTGGACTATTCTCTATGCACTTATGGGAATTAGCATTGCCAAAATTTATTTATCTGCTCCTTCAAAAGAAAAAACAACAGCTATTGTGCTTTTTGGCACTCAATTATTTTTAAATTTTTGTTGGAGCTTTATATTTTTCTCTTTTCAAGTATTTGGAATTGCTTGCTTTTGGTTGTTAGCATTGCTAATAAGTGTAATTTTTATGATTATTTATTTTAGAAAAATAGACAAATTCAGTGGCAATTTACAAATACCATATTTAATTTGGCTTGCTTTTGCATTTTATTTAAACATAAGTGTTTACTTCTTAAATCGTATATAAAATTATTGTTAAAACATTGCCATTTTTTTTTGTTATGTGCTAAAATAAAATTTAAAGAAAAAAGAGGAGAAAATAACATGCAAATATTACCTATTGGTGAACAAAATTTTACAGAAATACGTAAAAATAATTGGCTTTATATTGATAAAACAAAACAAATATTACAAATGACAGAAAATGGAAAATACTATTTTCTTTCCCGTCCTCGTAGATTTGGTAAATCACTTACTATATCTACACTTGAAGCAATGTTTCAAGGAAAAGCTGAATTATTCAAGGGATTATATGCAGAAAATTGGGTAAAAGAACAAGCTAAAAAGCCTAATCCAGTTATAAAACTTGATATGAGTCCTTTAGGAAACTATTATAAAGAAGAAGATTTAGATAATTCAATGTTAAATTATTTTGAACTATTTCTTTTTTTAAACGATTTTAATATCCCAATGAAAAACAATGCAGAAAATATGTTTGCAAATATAATCACAAAATTATATAAACAATTTGGTCAAGTCGTTGTACTTATTGATGAATATGACAAACCTATAACAGATAACATAGATGATTTAGAAAAAGCTAAAACCGTAAGAAAATATCTGCGTTCTTTTTATACTGTTTTAAAAACTTATAGTGCATATTTAAGATTTGTCTTTATAACTGGAATTTCTAAATTTAGCAAAGTTGGAATTTTTTCAGGACTAAATAACTTAAAAGACATATCAATGGCTGAAAAATATAGTGATATTGTTGGATATACACAGGAAGAACTCGAAGACAATTTCTCTGATTGGATTGAAAAAACAGCATTAAAGAAATCAATGGATAAACAAGAGCTTCTGGATAAAATAAAAAAATATTATGATGGATTTTCTTTTGACGGAAAAATGAGAGTATATAATCCATTTTCAGTTTTAAATTTCTTTGATGAAGGATATTTTTATAATTATTGGTATAATTCAGCCACCCCCTCATTTCTTGTAAAATATCTTAAAAAGCATGATATTAAAAGCCCTGATTCATACATAAATAAAGAAGTTGTTGCTGATTTTGCAAATTCAAGTGAAATAGAAACAGCAAGTGTTGAAAGTTTTTTATTTCAAGCAGGCTATTTGACAATAAAGAAAAGAGATGAGCAATTAATAACTCTTGATTATCCAAATAAAGAAGTTAGTAGTTCAATGGCTGGATTATATCTTGAAAATATGTACAACATTGAAGAATATGCAACATTGGGAAATAAAATTTGGAAAGCATTAAAAGTTGGAAACATTGAAAATACGGTAGAACTATTTAATCGAGCATTAAAACCTATTCCCTATGATGACTTTTCTGAAAATACAGAAAAAAATATTAAAAATAAAGAAGTAGAAAGAGGAGAATATTGGTATCGCTCTTTATTTATGATGTTATTAACAGCAACTGGTTTAACTGCATATCCTGAACCTCATGATTTTCAAGGTCGTTCTGATATTGTTATTCCATTTGATGAGCATATAATTATTATTGAATTTAAATTCGCCCAAAAATCTTCTGAAGTAGAAAATAAAAGAAAATTAGGCGAAAAACAAGTTAATCAATATGCAGAAACTTATGCAAACCAAAGCAAAAAAGTAATTACAGCAGTATTTATTGCTGATGATGAAAAAAGGCAAATTGCTTTATAAAATATGCAAACTTTAAAGGAAAAAATATTTTTACAGCGAATTTCAAATATAGTGTAAATTAAATTTTTTTAGTACAAATTTAAAAGTTAATATAAAACAAATTTATTCAT
>JBGUKW010000227.1:0-6295 GCA_045114665.1 Candidatus Xenobia bacterium
ATATTTGATAGTTTTCGACAACTTTTTATTTATTTATTTTTTTGAATTAACTAGCACAAGGCTTTAATGGTAATAAACGACCTTGGAAATCCCAATACTATTTTGACAATATTTTTTGTAATATTAGAAAATTGGTAAATGCAGTAAAAGTTATATTCATAAAGAGTAAGTTTGAAAAAGAGAAAATTAAGTTTAAAGAAAGTTATGGATAAAAAAAATGAAACAAAAAAAGACAGTAACTGAAATTTTCAAAGAAAAAACAAGAAATCCAAATAGAATCAGAAGTTCTGATGTCATTAAAAATATCTTTACAGACATCGCTTACTTCAAAGCAAAAGATTATGCAATAATAAGTGGTACAGGTTACATCAACAAGAAGAAAGTTATATTTATTGGACAGGAAAAGCCAAAGGGAAATGACTTAGCTTATGCAAGTAAAGTCAATTTTGGAATGGTAAAACCAATTGGTTATAGACATGTCATCGAAATTCTCGAATATGCAGAGACAAACAATTTGCCAGTAGTTACATTTGTTGACACTCCAGGTGCCGATCCAAGTTCTGATTCAGCTAAAAATTTGCAGTCTTGGTCAATATCTGATTGCATAAGCAAATTTTGTACAGTAAAAACTCCTACTGTCTCCCTCGTACTTGGTGAAGGAGGTTCTGGTGGTGCATTAGCTCTCCAAGTAACAGACAGAAGGCTTATAATGGAAGATGCAATGTACTATGTAATCGCTCCTGAGAGTTGCGGTTCTATCATTTTTAGAGATAATACAAAAATAGAAGAGTCTTTAAACCTCATAAGGCCCACAAGTAAAGATATGCTTTACTATGGCATTTGTGATGAAATAGTAAAAGAACCTGAAGATATTTCTGATTATGAAGGTTATGTAAAATCCATAAAATCAGCAATTAGCAAAGCTGTTGCAGATGTACTCAAAATAGATGTTGATAGACTTCTCGAGAGAAGAAGAAGAAGAGTTTTGAGCTATGGTGTTTATAAAAAACAGGGCTTTTTTGCACAAGTTATTGATTTCTTCCATAAAGACGAAACTTCACAGGTAAGTAGAAAATCAAGAGCTAAAATCATAAATGCAGATGAATTGTCAAATTCATTAGAGCGTGCATATTTTGAAAGCAAAAATATGGATTTGAGTAAACCACATGTTATTTGTGAGAAAAAAGATGGAAGAGGATGTGGCGGTTATGTTCCACTTGATGAATATCAGAAGAACTACAAATCTTGTCCAATTTGTGGAAAAGCTGAGACATTGATGTCTGACGAATGGACGGATATTTTATGTGATAGCCACACATTCACAGAATTTAACAACAAGATAACAGCAAAAGAGCTTTTAAATAAAGAAGATCTAACTGATTCATATCTTGAAGCATTGGAAGCAGCAGAGACAAAAAGCGGTTGTGGTGAATCCCTCACAACTGGAATTGCAAAAATCAACAATTACAGAGCTGTTTTGGCAATATCCAACTTCAATTTCTTTGGTGGTTCAATGGGTTCTGCAATGGGTGAAAAATTCTACAGAGCAGTACAATTTTGTATTTCAAGGAAATTGCCTTTGATCGGAATTTGTGCTTCTGGTGGTGCAAGAATGCAGGAAGGAACTGTTTCACTTGTTCAAATGGCAAAAACAAATATGGCTGTATCATTATTAAAAGAAGCTGGACTTCCATTTATTTCAATAATGACTCACCCAAGCACAGGTGGAGCCTTGGCGAGTTTTGCAACACAGGGAACGATAAATATCGGTGAGAAAAATGCTCTTGTATGTTTTGCTGGTCCTCGTGTTACACAACTTGCAGGTATCAAAGTAGACCCAGAAGTAACAATTTCAGATTTTGTTTATACAATAAATGGAGTTGATGAAATAATAACAAGAACAAATGTAAAAAAGATAGTAACAAAATATCTTAAATTTTTCTATGAAACAGTAAAAGCTATAAAGTAAAAAAAATTGGAGCTAATCTAAGTATTATGACCAGAGTTATTGTAACTGGAGGAGCTGGTTTTATAGGTTCACATCTTTGTAGAACTTTACTTGAAAAGGACTATGAAGTTATATGTATAGATAACTTATATACTGGTTCAAAAGAAAATATTGCAGATCTGTTGCAGAATTCAAAATTTGAATTCATAAAACATGATATCACGGACGGAATTATAATAAATGCGGAACAGATATATAATTTAGCATGTCCTGCTTCGCCTGTCCATTATCAAAATCAGCCTATACAGACGATAAAGACATCTACAATAGGTGTTTGGAATATGCTAAATTTGGCAAAGAAAACAAAAGCTCGTTTTCTTCAAGCCTCTACATCTGAAGTATATGGAGATCCTTATGTTCACCCACAAAAAGAGAGTTATTGGGGAAATGTCAATCCAATAGGTATAAGAGCATGTTATGATGAGGGTAAAAGGCTTGCTGAGTGTCTCTGTATGGAATTTGACAGACAGCATGAGGCAGAAATTAGAGTTATAAGGATATTTAATACTTACGGTCCAAATATGGCATTAAATGACGGCAGAGTTATTTCTAATTTCCTTGTTCAAGCAATAAAAGGAGATCCAATAACTATTTATGGAGATGGTTCACAAACTCGCAGTTTCCAATATGTATCTGACCTTGTAAATGGTATGATAAAAATGATGGAACAAGATGATTTTGTAGGTCCTGTAAATTTGGGAAATCCAGGTGAGTTTACAATTAAAGAACTTGCAGAAAAAGTAATAAAAGTTTGTGATTCCAAATCTGAAATAATATACAAGCCATTACCAAATGATGATCCACGAAAGAGGAAACCAGATATTAGTTTAGCAAAAGAAAAACTCGATTGGGAGCCAATAATCCCACTTGATGAAGGTATAATAAAAACAAGAGACTATTTTATCGAAAGATTGAAAAGAGAAAAATAAAAGTGGCTAAAACTTCACAACACGCCCTAAAAATATCTTCGGAGGAAGAAATATGACTAAAGTAAAGAAGCCTATAGATAAGCTATGGGAAAAAGTAGAAGAAAGAAGAAAAAGAGACAAGAATACTTTTTTTAGAACGATGGCAGAACATCTTGAATATAGTTTAGCCATACATGAGAGAATTGCTCACAAAAGAGATTTTTATTCATCTTCTGCATTATCTGTCAGAGATTATCTTGTTGAAAATGGAAATGATGTAAACTACATCACATATAAAAACAATGTCAAGCGTGTATATTACATGTCAATGGAATACCTAATGGGTAGAGCTATGGGAAATTCTATGATAAACCTAGGTATTTATCCAATGGTCAAAGAAGTTTTTGACGATTTGGGTATTGATATGGATACACTACTTGAAGATGAATCAGATGCAGGTCTTGGAAATGGCGGTTTAGGTCGTCTTGCAGCATGTTTTATGGATTCAATGGCAACACTTGGAATCCCCTGTTTTGGTTATGGTCTCAGATATGAGTACGGTATTTTTACACAAAAAATCAAAAATGGCTATCAAGTAGAGTCTCCTGATGAGTGGCTAAAATATGACAATCTTTGGGAAATAAGCAAGCCTGAGATTTCTTATGAAATAGGTATTAATGGAAAAGTAAATGAATATATGGATGGCGACGGTCGCATATATTACGAATGGGTTGACAGACAGGAAGTCGTTGCAGTTCCACATGATATGCTTATCCCAGGTTACAAAAATGATGTAGCAAATAATTTGAGATTGTGGACAGCAAAGGCAAAACATGAATTTGACCTCGAAGCATTCAACGAAGGTTTTTATTTAAAAGCTGTTGAACAACAAGGTCTTGCAGAGACAATTTCAAAAGTTTTGTATCCAAACGATAATTCCTATAGAGGTAAATTGCTTCGTTTGACACAGGAATATTTCTTCGTATCTGCTACAATTCAAGATATTATAGCAAGACATCTTGCAGTAAATCCAAATCTTGACAATTTGAGTGAAAAGGCTGCTATTCAATTAAATGATACTCACCCAGCACTTGCAATTCCTGAGCTAATGCGTTTGTTGATAGATAAATATGGCTATGGTTGGGATAAAGCATGGGATATTACAGTAAATACATTTGCTTATACAAATCATACTGTTATGCCTGAAGCAATGGAAAAATGGTCTGTCTCAATGCTTGGCACTCTCTTACCTCGTCATTTACAGATTATATATGAAATAAATAGAAGATTCCTTGATAAAGTTTCAAGACTTTACCCAGGTAATAACGAAAAACTTCGCAAGATGTCATTGATTGAAGAAGGCGGAGAAAAGTCTGTAAGAATGGCAAATCTTGCTGTTGTTGGTAGCCATAAAGTAAATGGTGTAGCAGCTCTACATTCAAAGATTTTGAAAGAAAGACTTTTCAGAGATTTTGCTGAAATAGAACCTGACAAATTCATAAATAAAACAAATGGAATCACACCTCGTAGATGGCTATTAATGAGTAATCCTGAATTGTCCGAACTCATCACAGAAAAAATCGGTGAAGATTGGATTACAAATTTAGACGAACTCAAAAAGATTTTGAAATTTAAGAAAGATAAAAAGTTTGTTGATAGATGGGCTGAAATCAAGAAAAACAACAAAAAACGTCTTGCAAAATATATTTTCAAAACAACAGGTGTCAAAGTCAATGAAAATTCAATGTTTGACATTCAGGTAAAGAGAATCCACGAGTACAAGAGACAACTTCTAAATGTACTTCACATAATCACTCTTTACAATGAAATAAAAGAAAATCCAGAAGCTGACATTGTTCCAAGAACAATTATCTTCTCAGGAAAATCTGCAGCAGGTTATCATCAGGCAAAATTGATCATCAAATTGATTAACTCAATAGCAGATGTAGTAAACAACGATCCTGACATTGGCAACAAGCTTAAAGTTGTATTCTTAGAAAATTATTCAGTCTCTCTTGCCGAATTGATTATCCCTGCAGCAGACCTTTCAGAACAAATTTCAACAGCTGGAACAGAAGCATCAGGAACTGGAAATATGAAATTATCTCTCAATGGTGCTTTGACAATAGGAACACTTGATGGTGCAAATATTGAAATCAAAGAAGAAGTTGGAGATGAAAATATATTTATCTTCGGACTTACAGCACAAGAAGTTGATCAAGTAGAAACCAATGGGTTCAATCCAATGGAAGAAGTACAGCAAAATCCAAAATTGAAAAAATGCCTTGATATGATTGCAAATGGCTATTTCTCAAAAGGTGATAGAGAGATATTCAAGCCAATTATTGGCTCTCTCCTCTATGCTGGTGATAACTATCTATTGACACTTGACTATGATTCTTATATAGCCTGCCAAAAAGAGGTTTCAAAAGAATTTAGAAATCAAGAAAAATGGGTAGAAAAATCAATTATCAACTCGGCAAATATGGGCAAATTCTCAAGTGATAGAACAATCCTTGAATATGCAAACGAAATTTGGCATGTTGATTCAATAACAGAGTTAATCAAAGAACACAAGAAAAATAAAACAATAAAATAAATAGCTGTAAAAAATTAAAGTAGCTGTAAATTTTTTTTTACAGCTACTTTTTTATGTATCTTTCTAAATTTATACCATTTGTGATGAAAGAACTTTAACTTCACTCAATGAGAAATTTATTTATGGAGTATTTAGTTGGGATAAGTGAAAATTATATTCTTCTTCTGAATTTACCAAATATTTAAAATTAATTAGATTTAACAAATTTGCTGTAAACAAAAAAAAAGATAATTTCTAAAATAAAAAAGAGTTGAGACATATTTTGTCGAATAGATAAAAAAAATATACATTATTGATGAGCCAATTATGAATACTACAAAAAAAGTAAAAGCCTCTTTGGAGGACAGATATAAATTTTATTATGATATTGGAAGGTTATTTAATTCCAGTTTTAATATAAATTTTCTTCTCGATACAGTTCTTTCAAAAATTGTAAATGAGATGAATGTTGAGGGAGGGGCTTTTTGGCTTTATGACAATGAAAAAGATAAAACAATTTGTAGTAATTGCATAAATCCTTCTGGAATCGTTTTAAGTGGTTTTGAAATAAAAAATGATTTGGGCATAAAAGGTTATTGTATTAGAAATCGAAAACAAATTATGCTTGATGATATTAATAAATTTCAGGATTATGAAGATGATTTTGAGAGAAAAATGAAGTTAAATGTCAGAAGTATTGCTTGTGTTCCAATGCTTCACAAACAGACTTTAATTGGAATGATTGAATTGATAAATGGCAATGACGATCCGCCATTTTCAAATAATGATTTAGAACTCCTT
>JBGUKW010000228.1:0-8591 GCA_045114665.1 Candidatus Xenobia bacterium
AAAGAAGGAGTTTTCGCAAATTCAAACCAGATATGGTCAAAAAAGAGGAAATAGATCAAGTAATAGAAGCTGGACTTTATGCTCCAAGCGGAAGAAATCAACAACAAGTCATAATATTAGCAGTTACAAATAAAGAACTAAGAGATAAACTTTCTGCAATCAATCGTAAAATTGGCGGTTGGAAAGATGAAAACTTTGATCCATTTTATGGTGCACCTGTAGTTTTAATAGTTCTCGCACATAAAGATTATGTAACATATCTCTATGACGGAAGCCTTGTAATGGGAAATATGATGTTAGCTGCTCACTCACTCGGTCTCGGAAGCTGTTGGATTCACAGAGCAAAAGAAGAATTTGAAATGGACGAATACAAAAAAATATTGACAGACCTCGGATTAGATGAAAAAAAATATGAAGGTATAGGACATTGTATTCTTGGATATGTTGAAGGTGAAAGACCAAAGACTCTTCCAAGAAAAGAAAATCGTGTATTTTGGATTGAATAATATTAGACATAAAAAGGGTTTGGTGAGTAAAATTATTCCCCAAGCCCTTTTTTAACTCTCTTATTTTTTCACTCTTCTTTGTCTTTATGCAGATATTTTTGAACTATTTTTAAGCAGGTTTCTGCTCGTTTAAATTCCAAATATTTTTCATCTGTCTCTGAATACGCAGGATTTTTATGCAAATCCTCTGAAGCCTTTTTGTACATTTCTTCTGCTGATTCCTCATCTATTTCATCTGGAGGGAATGCAAAACCAACCGCCACAGTTACCTTATCCCCTGAAATAGAAACAAATCCTTCTGCCATAGCCCAAATATGTTCTTCTTTATCAAGCCTTAAAATACAAACTCCAGGGCGTATCATTGATATTAATTCTGTATGTCCTGCCATAATACCAATATCCCCTTCCCAACCAGGAAGTTGAAGATATTCGGCTTCACCAGAATAAACTTTTTCATCTTTTGCAACAATATCAACAGTAAAACGCTTCATAATTCATGAAACCTTTCCTAACTAAATAGCACCCATCTTTTTTGCGTTTTCAATGACATCTTCAATAGTTCCTGTCATATAAAAAGCCTGTTCTGGTAGATGATCGAGTTTTCCTGAAATCATATCTTTAAAGCCCTTAATCGTGTCTTGCAACTTTACATATTTTCCAGGAATAGAAGTAAATTGTTCTGCAACAAAGAAAGGTTGTGATAAAAATCTCTGAATTCTTCTTGCCCTTCCAACTATAATTCTATCATCTTCTGAGAGTTCATCAACACCCAAAATTGCGATGATGTCTTGAAGTTCTTTATATCTCTGCAAAATCTCTTGAACTTTGACAGCTACTGAATAATGTTCATCACCGACAAATCTTGGTTCAAGAATACGAGATGTTGAAGCAAGAGGATCGACAGCTGGATATATACCTTGGTCAACGATAGACCTACTCAAAACTGTTCTTGCGTCAAGATGTGAGAATGTAGTTGCAACAGCAGGGTCAGTAATATCATCTGCAGGGACATAAATTGCTTGTACAGCTGTAATTGAACCCTTTTTAGTAGATGTGATTCTCTCTTCAAGCTGTCCAACTTCTGTTGCCAATGTTGGCTGATAACCTACAGCAGATGTCATTCTTCCCAAAAGTGCAGAGACTTCAGAACCAGCCAAAACAAACCTAAATATGTTATCTATGAAAAGAAGTACATCTTTTCCGCCTTGGTCTCTAAATGCTTCTGCAAGTGTAACTCCAACAAGTCCGATTCTAAATCTTACACCTGGTGGTTCGTCCATTTGACCAAAAACAAGAGCTGTTTTGTCAATAACACCTGAATTTTTCATTTCAAGCCAAAGGTCATTACCCTCTCTTGTTCTCTCACCTACTCCTGCGAATACAGAATAACCGCTATGTTCTGAAGCGATATTTCTAATCATTTCCTGAATCAAAACAGTTTTACCTACTCCTGCACCGCCAAAAAGTCCGACTTTACCACCTTTTGCATAAGGTTCAAGAAGATCGATAACTTTAAGACCTGTCTCAAAAATTTCACTTACAGGAATTTGCTCTTCAAGTGGAGGAGCTGATCTGTGAATAGAGTAACGCTCTTTTGTATTTATTGGACCTTTGCCGTCTGCTGTCTCACCTGTAACAGTGAAAAGACGACCGAGAGTTTCCTCACCGACAGGAACTGAAAGAGGAGCACCAGTTGCTTTTACTTCCATTCCCTTGTAAAGACCATTTGTATTACCCATAGCAAGACATCTTACCTGTCTATTTCCCAAATCATTCTCTACTTCAAGATATAATTTTATCTTTTTTCCAGAGTCATCTGGACTATCCATATCTATTGTAACGGCATCATATAGTTTTGGAAGTTCTCCCTCTAAAAATTCTACATCGACTACCGAACCTATAACTTGAATAACCCGACCGTAATTTTCTATTGACATAAAATCCTCCAAAACGATCGAAATAAATTAAGATTTGCTAAGTTGTGCTGCTGCAGATGAAATCTCCAAAATTTCAGTCGTAATAGCATCCTGTCTTGCTCTAAAGAAACTCAAACGAAGTTCATCTGAAAGTTTTTCTGCACTATCTGTTGCATTTGTCATTGCTACGATTCTTGCCCCATATTCAGAATAACGAGCATCGAGCAATGCAGTCAATAAAAGTTGTTTTAAAGCCATTGGCACAAGCAAATTTACAGCCATTTCTGTGGAAGGCTCAAAAACACAGTTTCCAGCATTTTTTGAAGAATTTTCTTCTTTAATTTCTGGAATAAATGGTAAATATTGTATGTTTTTTATTTTATAAGAGGCTTTGGATTTAGCAGAAGCATATATTATATGTAGTTCATCAAATACATTTTCTGCAAAATCATTGGCAAACATTAAATACATCTCATCAGCAAAATCACTATCAGGAATCCAATTAGCTTTTCCCCATCTATATGGAATTTTTCTGCGATCGTAATAATTTTTGGCTTTACTTCCCAAAATATATATAACGGGATTTTTGCCATTTAATTTTAGTTCATCACTAAAATTAGAGGACATCTTCATTATATTTGTATTATAAGAGCCACAAAGTCCTTTATCACTCGTTATAATCAAAATGCCAACATTTTTTACATCACTTCTTTTTTCCAATAGTGGATGAGAAATTTCTTTTGTGTTTTCTGCAATCTTTCCCATTATATAAACAAGCTGTTCAGCATATGGAACCCCAGCTTTTACCATAGATTCCGCTTTTGATATTTTAGAAGAAGCGATCATCTTCATCGCTTTTGTTATCTGGAAAATGGATTTAACACTTGCCTGTCTATTTTTAATTTCTTTAAGATTCCCCATTTTTTCTTGGCTCTTCTTCCTTATTTGTGGATATTGCTAATTTTTATTCTATAATTTCCTAAACTATTTCCGTTTTTTTTCCTCTTTAATATGTTTTTCTACTCTTCTTCATCCTCAGTCTTTGTAAACATATCCATAAATTGTTCTACAGCTTTTGTCAATTTTTCCTTAATATCATCTGTCAATTTACGCTCATCCTCAATTTCTTGAGCAAGTTTAGCATAATTACTCCTCATAAAAGTAATAAATTTTGGTTCAAATTGAGGAATTAACTCAGTTTTGACATTATCAAGAAAACCATTGACAACAGCAAAAAATACAAATACCTGTTCAGGTGTTGACATTGGAGAAAACTGTTTCTGTTTCAAAACCTCAGTCAATATAGAACCTCTTTTTAACTGAGCCTTACTTGCAGAATCAAGTTCATCAGAGCTAAACTTAGCAAAAGAAGACAACTCTCTATATTGTGAAAGTTGCATTCTCATAGCTCCTGTAACTTGCTTTAAAGCCTTTACCTGTGCAGAACCACCAACTCTTGAAACAGACAAACCAACATCAATAGCAGGTCTTATATTTCTGTAGAAAACATCTGTATCAAGGTAAATTTGACCATCTGTGATTGAAATAACATTTGTTGGAATATATGCTGAAACATCACCAAGTTGGGTTTCAATTATTGGCAAAGCTGTCATTGACCCACCACCGAGTTCATCTGAAAGTTTTGCTGCACGTTCAAGAAGTCTTGAATGGAGATAAAATACATCCCCTGGATATGCTTCTCTTCCTGTAGGACGACGGAGAAGAAGCGAAATTTCTCTATATGCAACAGCATGTTTAGATAAATCGTCATAAATAATCAAAACATGCCCACCATTGTACATAAATTCCTCACCAATGGCACAACCAGCATAAGGTGCTATATACAACAATGCAGGTGGCTGATTTGCTGCAGCACTTACAACTATTGTATATTTTAAAGCATCGTGTTTTTCTAAAACTTCTATTGTTGAAGCGATAGAATTTGCTTTTTGACCTATTGCAACATAGATACAAATAACATTTTTCCCCTTTTGGTTGATGATTGTATCTATTCCAATAGCCGTTTTTCCAGTCTGTCTATCTCCAACAATTAATTCTCTTTGACCTCTGCCTATAGGAACTAATGCGTCAATAGCTTTAAGTCCTGTTTCCAACGGTTCAGAAACTGGCTTTCTATCAAGGACTTTCGGAGCTTGATATTCTATAGGTCTTGTTTTTTTAGTTCGAATAGGACCTTTTCCGTCAATTGGATTTCCAAGAGGATCAATTACTCTTCCCAAAAGCTCTTTACCAACTGGAATTTCAACAACTCTCTCAGTACGAGTAACTTTATCGCCTTCTTTTACTTGATCATCTGGTCCAAGCAAAACACAGCCGATAGTCTCAAGTTCCAAATTCATGACCATACCGAGAACGCCACTTTCAAATTGAAGCAATTCTCCAGATTTAGCCCCTGGAAGTCCATATACTGTTGCGATACTGTCGCCAACTTTAATAACAGAACCAACATCAACCTGTTCGAGGCGACCTTGATATTTTTCTATTTCTTTTTTTAGCAAATTGCTAATTTCTTCGGGTCTTAACATTTAAAATAATACCTCGTCATTAATTGTCCTAAAACTACTGTTTTTACTTTTTATGTTTTTTCTTCTTGCCCTTTTTTACTGGCTCATTCTGTACAATTTCTTCTTTTGGGTTAGAATTTTCTTCTTCAATTAAAATTTCTTCTTTAGGCAAAACTTCATCTTCAGGCAAAAATTCTATTTCTTCCTCTGACTCAGATAAATTCTCTTTTTTAGGCAAAAATTCATCTTCCAATAATTTTTCAGAATCAGAAAAATCACCAAAATCAGCTTTTACAAAAGAATCTGCCAAATCTCTCAAAGATTTTCTAAGACTGCCGTCTATTATCTTGCCCTCTATTTTTACAATAACTCCACCTATCAAAGAAGGATCGACCTTAAAACTTGCCTCAATGGTACGACCTTCTCTTTTTGAAATAGCAGATATGAGTCTTGATTCCTCTTGCATAGATAATTCTTTAGCTGATGTTATCTCTGCAAGGAGTCTATTTCTACTTTTCCTTATACATTCTGCATATTTTTCATATATCAATTTCAAATATGCTCCTCTATCGTGATCAATGATTAAATAAATAAAATTTAATACCTGTTGATCAACTTGAGAAGAAAAAACTTTTGTAAAAATATCCCTTTTCTCTGATTTTAAAGCAAAAGGATACTTCATTATTTTATCCAAAAAAGGAACTCTTGAAACAGTAGTAACAATATTAGAAAGTTGCTCTTTCCAAATATCCACTTTTTCATGCTCACCAGCAACACTAAAAAAAGCTTCAGCATAACGTTCGGCAACGGAATCATCTAACATTTCCAGACTCCACCTTTGATGCAAATTTTTCAATTAGATCTGAATGAACAGGTGCTTCAAGTGATGTTTCCAAAATCTTAGAAGCCATTGAAACAGCAAGAGAACCAATCTCTTTGTTTATATCCTGATATGTTCTCTTTTTCATATCTTCTGCTTCAATAAATATTCTTTTTCTAAGTCTATCTGCATGTGCATTTGCTTCTGCTATTATCTCTTTTTTAGTATTTTCTGCAGAAGTTACAGCATTTGCAATTATCTCAGCTGAAGTGATATTAGTCTCTTTTAATTTAGCTTCATAATCTTTTTTAATTTGTATTGCTGATTCTTTAGCTTCTTTTGCTTCTTCGAAATCATTTTCGATTTTTTTTCTTCTTTCATCAATAACTCTTTGTAAAGGTTTAAGCAAAAAAACGATAAGAACAAGAGCAAAAAGGACAAAATTAATAATCTGAATTACAAAGGTTGGAATACTAATTTCCATAACAGATTATGACCTTTCATTTTATTACTTATTCGAAAATATTTTCGAATTTTAACCTTATTTTAAGAAAGGATTTACAAATATCAAGAGAAGTGAAACAACAAGTGCATAAATGACAACTGTTTCAAGGAATGCAAGACCTAAAATCATAAGTAACTGGACTTTAGAAGTACTTTCAGGATTTCTGCCTGCTGCTTCAACTGACTTTGAAACAGCCATACCTTGACCAATTCCAACACCAAGAGCACCAAGACCTAAAGCAATACAAGATGCAACTATTGCTAAGCTCGCAGCATTTGCATTAGTTGCATCTGCTGCAAATGCACAAGCAGTAAAAACAATCATAATAGCAATAGTATTTATTACTGTTGAAGAAATCTTTTTAAACATTTAAACAAAAACCTCCCAAAATATAAATCGATAAATCTCTTCTAAATTTTATTCAGAAGAACCAAAACTTAATCTTCAAAATTAATGGCTGAGCCTATATATGACATAGTCAAAAGAGTAAATACAAATCCTTGAATTATTCCTGTTAAGGCTCCCATAAACTGAAGAACAAAAGCAAAAATATCCGTACCTACAGCTATAAGAACTCCAGTTAACATATTTGTTGCAAAAGTAGCAGCTATATAAATTAATCCAATCATAACTCCTGCTACAATATGTTCACCAAGTATATTCCCCATAAGTCTCATTGTAAGTGATAATACTCTTGCAAGTTCTTCAATAATATTCAAAGTAATAAAGAAAATCGCCAATGGAACAAATAATATATATTGAGCAACTTTAGGAAATCCAGGTAAAATTGCTGGTAGAGGATGTAAATAGTGAAGCAAATATTTTATTCCACCCTCTTTATATCCTATAACCTGAAATGAGAAAAAAGCCATAACAGCAAGAGCAAGAGTTGTATTTAAATCTCTTGTTGGTGGCATAGATAATAAAATTTGTTCACCATCGATCACTTTCATTGGAACAGCAGGCAAAAGCCCCCAAAGGTTTGAAAAAACAATAAAAAAGAAAAAACTCAAAACCCATGGGAGATATTTTTTCATTTTTTCTCCACCAAGACCAACTGCTAACTCTTCAAAAAATTCATAAACAGCTTCTAAACATACTTGAATTCTATTAGGAATTGCTGAAAATTTATTACCTATAGCAAGGCAAAAAATAGCAGTAAGAGCAATCAATATCCAAGTTATAAAAACTGTATCAAAATGAGTTATAAAATCACCAAAATTTTTATATATGTACTCAATAGGCTCACTTGCCATAGTAGCTATGAGTTTTTCAGCATTAGCCATTGCATTCAACCAGAATCACCGCCTTTTATTTTATATTCTTTCGAGAATATAAAAATAAAAATAAAACAAAAGAGCAAAGAACTCCTATTAAAAAAGCTATGATATTAGCTTTTAAGATAAATACCAAAGATATTAAAAAAATAGAAATACAAATCTTAATAAAAAAAACTATTATTATAAAAAAAATAATTAAATTTTTCTTTTGAGTGTTTAAAAATTTTAAAAAAATAAAATCTGTTGTCTTTATAATTATCATCATAGAGGATATAAAAACAACAACTCCTAAAAAAAAACCAAGAAAAAATTTAATTCCAAAAATAAAATATAATATAATATCGACTATAATAAAAATCAAAAAAACACTTAACATAATTCTTCAAAATGGGTTTTCAATCCTCCCTTTAATAGGGAAATTAGATAAAAATAACATTTTTTTGAATTTTTTAGAAGAAAAAGACAAAAAATTGGCAAAAAAAATTTTATAAAATAATTCACATTCCCCCAAAAATATGATATAATAAAAAACATAATATCATAAAAACAAAAAAAATTCAACTTTAGAAAGGAGTAAATATGAAAAATTATAAAAATATTGCTTTATTTATAATTCCATTAATGGTCTTCTGCTTTGTATTGTCAACATTTAAAACAGCCAATTCACAGATTATCCTTGTAAATTTAAGGGTAAAAATCGTGGAAGTAGAACGCAAGAAAAATAGACTTCAAGCAAGAGTTCATGAAAAAGGCAATAAAAATGTTCAATACATAGAAATAGATGACAACACAGTATTTTCAAAAGACAATAAGCTAATATCTTATGACGAGGCTTGGAGATTATTCAAAAAAGATCAAATAATCAGAGTTAAAGGTGGATACACAATGAGTATCCATGTAAAAGCCAAAAAGATTTACTTCTAAATTCTATTTCTTGAAAAAAAATGTGTGTGTGAAAAAAGTCAATATTTTTCACACACACATTTTTATTTTATTGTCCGCTTTCGCAACTTAATTGCATCTAAATATCTTACAACAA
>JBGUKW010000229.1:0-2522 GCA_045114665.1 Candidatus Xenobia bacterium
TCTAAAGAATTGGAAGCACGCCACTTTAGTGGTGTGAGTGTTCACTACTGTATTTGGATTAGCAAAGAAACAGGTTAAACAAGTTGAAAAAAATGATGGATTGAATGCAGATTTAGAAGCAGAGTGAATTCGCATTTACTAATGAAAGGAGAGAAAGAAATGAATATCAATGACTTGAGAGAAAAATATATGAATAAAGAATTTGTGATAATTACTAACACTGAGCGAACAGTTTTGGTTACTGATATTGATGAATTCTATATGACAGTTAAAGTGACAAAGAATAGATACAGTAGGCAAAATTGTGTTGGAAATTATTTTCCATATGTAGATGACATTGTAAAGTATCCATTAACAGCATTACCAGTAATGTATGAAATGTCAGAAGTAAACTAAGATTTTTTTGTATGATTGGAGGAAATAATCATGGGAGAATTAAGAGAGTATTTATTAGAACAGGATATATGGGAAAGAGAAGTTGACGAGCTTCTTGGAAATTTTAACGACAATGTAACAGAAGATGATTTACACATTGTAGCAATATTTGATTCCGCTTATGATTTAGCAAGTAATTATATTGATAACGTGATTGGAGAATTAGATTATCATATTGAAGCAGTTCTTGATTATACGGAACTTGGAAATCATATTGCAGAAAGCGGAGATGAATATATAACATTAAGCTCTGGAAGAATCGTGGAGTTTGAATTATAGGAAGGATGGTTGATAGATTATGGTAAGATACAAAATGACGATTAATACAGATACATATAAATAATGCTGAAAGCCTATAAAAAAGGAGAACATTTATGCTCTCCTTTTTTTGGCATAAAAAGTCAAATAGTTGTAAAAAAACTCATATTATAAATATGCCGCGTAAAACCCACGCTTTTATGCGTGGGATATAAGCGGTCCGTAGAAGAAAAATATTTTTTAAGAAAAACCGAAAAAGTTATTTTTTTTTCGGATTTTTTTGTGAAAACAATCATATTAGAAATAGAAGAAATATTTCTTTTCTTCCATGTCCAGATGCTGCCCTTCCGTTTGAGAAGTACGGAGTTTGTCCGGCACCTCCAAAAACGGTAAACTCTGAAAACCACGGCTATATCCTATTCTATAGGTCTAGGTGACCCCGTGTATAATCTAAGAACCCCACGCATTTATGCGTGGGAGCATCAGTTAAAAGAAAGGCGAGATTCTATGAAAGAAAAATTATCAAAAATAAAATTTTTTTTTGGAGATGTTGATAATACTTTATTGTGTTTAAAGATGTACGATAATGATGGAAAGCGAATTGTAGGCTTTAAAGAGTATGATGATTGGCTTGAGTACAATATCAATACAAATGCTTACATAAATTGTCAGGCTCCAAAAGGAATGAAAAATCTTATTACTCATTTAAAAGATAACGGAGTTAAGATTTATGGATTGACAGAATGTTCAAACAGTTTTGAATATAACTCTAAATATAATCGTCTACGTGAAGTTTATGATGGGCTTTTTACTCAACACGGAGATTTAATCTCTATTGATACAAGAAAAAACAAGGTAAAAATCATGAAGATGATTGCAAAAAAAGAAAAAATACCCTTGGATGAAATTATGTTCGTGGATGATAGTTATTGTGAAATCATGGAAGCTTTTGATGCCGGAATTTTTGCAATGCATACGACAGAAGCAATGGAAAGGTTTTCGTTTTTAAAAAAAATAATCTAACTATTGATATAATCTTATTTTTTCTTACTCCATTCTATGTCAAAGGTGGAGTATTTTTTTTACCAACAATCATCTTCCTTTATAAAAACTCATATTAAAGATGTAAATGTTTATTGATGTTTTTAAAAAAAAGGAGGATTTGTTATGAAATTAGGTGATTTATTGCTCATTACAAATGAACATACAAATGTCAAAATTGTGCAATGCGATACAAATGATGTTATTTCAGAATATGATGGAAAAAATTCCATTGATGCAACCTTGAATGATAAAAGTGTTGTAATGCAATTTATTTCAAGCAATGAGCTATATGTTGTGATTGTTATGTAAAAAGGGAGGAATTATTATGCCAAATTATGGAATTGCGTTGTTTCAAAAACCGGAAGTTGAAGGACTAGATAGGGATGATATTCTTATTTTATATGGGTTGGTTAATAACTTTCATCTAAATGAAGATGCGGAAGTTTACCCTATTGAATTATATGGTACGGTATGTTCTGCAATGGGATTTATTACTCGAGAGGCTGCCGATGTTTTAGATTATGATTATGAAGCTTCTGGATTACATAATTTTATTGCATCTATCCTTGACAACACAGAAAACGAACGTGCGGACCACCATTATATTTTTAAGGGTATTGATATTTTTTTATGTTAATTATAAATATACCGCGTAAAACTCACCCATTTATGCGTGAGAGCATCAGCAGCAAAATAAAAAAAGAAAGGTTATTCAAGACCAAATAATATGTGCAGTAGATTTAGGTCTTAACAATAATGCTACTTGCTCTATAATGCAGTCTGAT
>JBGUKW010000230.1:0-2015 GCA_045114665.1 Candidatus Xenobia bacterium
AATCCGATTTCTAAAGAATTGGAAGCACGCCACTTTAGTGGTGTGAGTGTTCACGATTGAATAATATCATATATTGTTCTGCAGAAAGGGTTGATAAAAGATGATTTATCCAAAAGAGGTAATAAGCAATATAAAAAATAGTATTTCCATTGATGAGGTTATTTCTTATTGTGGAATTCCTTTTCAAAATCGTTTGGGGAGAAAAAGTATTTTGTGTCCATTCCATAATGATACTCATTTTGGTAGTTGTGTGGTAAATACGTCTCGTAATAACTGTCATTGTTTTGTGTGTGATAAGTCTTTTGACTCGATTGAACTAATCCGCCAAGTGAATGGAGTAGATTTTTCAGATGCAGTTAAAACACTTGCTGATATGATTGGTTATCCTTTAGAAGAAAAAAAATATAAAAAAACAAAAGGCATTTTTTTGACACGCCACGAATTGGAACTCTTAAATTTAACTCCAACTCCTCAAGAAAATGCGGCCATCATTGGTGTTTCTAATATCCCGGAAGATAACATGCTCCATAAAAATCCTCGATTTAAGAGTGTCCATGGTGAATATTTTAGAACGGATGGGAATGCAAAAATCACTGTAAATCAATTTTTGAAGGAAGACCCCGATGCGGCAAAACAAATGTTGTATGAAAAAGTAGAAGAGGCAAAAGAGGCTCGAAAAAACATGATAAATAAAATTGATACACACAAGGCTTCTACATTATTGCAACTTCCTTCTTCTTTTGACCCGGAATGGTTAAAAGGAATCCGGAGTGTTTATTTAAAAGAATTGGACGAATTGGAAGGAATTAAGAAAAAATTAAAAAAAGTCGGCTAATGTCGGCTTTTTTTTAGATATCATTCCCTCCTAAGAGTTCATATTAAAGATGTAAATGTTTATTGATTTATTAAGAAAGGTGGAATTTTTTATGGTAAAAGGATATAAGGCATTAAGTCCTAACATGGCAGCAATTTATGGAAATGGTATAACCTATGAACTTGGAAAGTGGTATAAGGTGGATGGAGAAATCAAACCGTGTGAAAATGGTTTTCATTTCTGTAGAAAACTAGAAGATACACATAGGTATTACAATTTGTTCGTATCCCGTTTGTTTGAAATTGAAGCAGATGGGAAAATTATGGAGGCTAGTAACGCTAAAATGGTTTGTTCTAAGATTCGACTGGTCCGTGAGATTTTACCTGAGAAATGGAAAACCGAGGAGCATCTTTTAAAGATTTCAAAAATTGATGGGCATGTTATTCGATTTATTGAAAAACCAACCCTTGAGATGCAACTGGAAGCCGTGAAACAGGATGGGTTGGCTATTCAATACATTAAAAGTCCAGCCTCTGAGGTACAGTTAGAAGCTGTGAAACAGAGTAGATAGATACGCCATTCGATTTATTGAGAATCCGACTCCGGAAGTTTTCACATATTTGCAACAACAAATCCATTAAATCTTATTTAGCCTCACAGTGTGGGGCTTTTTCTATTTCAAAATTGGAATGAAAAACTCATATTAAAGATATAAATGTTTATTGATATTTTTAGAAAGGTGGAATTTTTTATGGTAAAAGGATACAAAGCGTTAAGTCCTAACATGGCAGCAATTTATGGAAATGGAATGCAGTATGAACTTGGAAAGTGGTATAAGGTGGATGGAGAAATCAAACCGTGTGAAAATGGTTTTCATTTCTGTAAAAAACTAGAAGATACACATAGGTATTATGATTTATTCTACTCCCGTTTATTTGAAGTTGAAGCGGATGGAGAAATCATAGAAGCAAGTGATACTACTAAAATGGTCTGTTCTAAGATTCGGCTAGTCCGCGAGATTTTGCCTAAGGAATGGCAAACCGAGAAAAATCTTTTAAAAATTTTAGAAATTGATGGGTATGTTATTCGATTTATTGAAAAACCAACCCTTGAGATGCAACTGGAAGCTGTAAAACAGAATGAAGTGGTTATTCAATATATTAAAAACTCAGCTGTTGAGGTGCAGTTAGAAGCTGTGAAA
>JBGUKW010000231.1:0-13433 GCA_045114665.1 Candidatus Xenobia bacterium
TATCCCTGCTTATGCGAATACAAACAAAAAAATAATAATAGCGGTTTTTGTTGCAGATGATGAAAAAAGGCAAGTTATTTTGTAAAAAATATTGACAAAGGAAATAATAAAGTTGTATGTTTTTAGAGAACAGAGAACAGAGAACAGAGAACAGAGAACAGAGAATAGAGAACAGAGAACACTCCCAAAAATATCAGTAATAGTACCAGTATATAATGGTTCAGATTATATTTGTGAATGTCTTGATTCTATTGTTAATCAGACATTAAAAGATATTGAAATTATCTGTGTGAACGATGGTTCAACAGATAATTCGCTTTCAATATTAAAAAAATACGCTTCTAAGGATACTCGAATAAAAATAATTGACAAAAAGAATGAGGGGCAAGGCTATGCTCGCAAATGTGGTCTTGATATAGCAAGTGGTAAATATATAATGTTTTGTGATCAAGATGACAAATTTGCTTCAGATGATTCTTTTAAAATAGCTTTTGACAGAATAGAAAAATATAATACAGATATAGCTATATTTAAATTTGCATATTGGGATGAAGAAAATATAATTGAAACTAATAAAGGATATATGCCTTTAACAGATATTTTTAAACATAGTGATGAAAAATATCTTATGTTTTCTTATTTTGCTCCTTGGTTAAAAATATATAGAAAAAGTTTTCTCAATAAATATGATGATTGGTATTTTCCTAAATTTGCATTTATTGAAGACCCTCCTTTACATGTTCAAATTTTATTGAGAGCTAAAAATATTATTTATATAAATAATATTTTATATTTTCATAGGACAACAAATCCAAAATCTATTACTATAGGAAAAAAATATACAAGTAAACATGCAGAAGCATTTTGTAATTTTACAGAGATAATTAAAAATATTTTAATTAAAGAAAATGTTTTGGAAGAATATCTAAAATATTTTATTAACTTTATAGTAACTCAATCTTTTGTTTATATAGAAGCATCTGATTATAATTCTAATGTAATTATTATTTTACAAACTTTTTTTAAGAATAATTTTGAATTGATAAAATTAGGTATAAATATATTTAGTTTTTATGAAGAAGAAGATATTTATCCAAATTTAAATAACAAATATATATTTTATTGTAGGGCTATGTTGAGATTCTCTCCATATAAAATAATAGAATATATATATAAAAGAAGAAATAAAGATTATGAATTACAGAAAAAATATGCTCCAAAAATTTCAGTAATAATTCCAGTATATAATGTTGAGAATTATCTTGCTGAATGTCTTGACTCTGTTATTAATCAGACATTGAAAGATATTGAAATTATCTGTGTAAATGATGGTTCAACAGATAATTCACTTTCTATTTTGAAAAAATATGCTCAAAGAGATTCTCGAATAAAAGTAATCGACAAAGAAAATGAAGGATTAGGATATACAAGAAAAGCTGGTTTAAAAAGGGCAAGAGGAAAATATGTACTTTTTTTAGATTCAGATGATAAATATGATTCCAATTATTCTTTAGAGTATTTATGGTCTGAAATAAGGAAATATGATTCTGATATTTTGATATTTGGAATATCTAATTATTATGATGGTAATCAACATAAATGGGATTTAAAAATAGACAAATCAGAAAATGTTGGTAGAATTTTAAATTTTCAAGAGTTTTCAGTATATATACTTAATGGATGCTTTTCTGCTTGTAATAAATTATATAGAAAAAAATTTTTAGATAGTTATAATGATTGGTTTTTCCCGAAAAAAATATATTATGAAGATATGCCTTTTCATGTTCAAATTATGATAAGAGCTAAAAAGATATGTTTTACTGATAAGGTTACTTATTTATATAGAGTAAATCCTTTATCTATAACAAGGCACTCAACTTTAATTAAAGATAGAAGAAAAACTGAGTCTTTATTTAAAATTATTGATATAATTTTGAATATTCTTATTGAAAATAAATTGTTTGATAATTTGAGAGAAGAATTTATTTGTTTTTTTATTTCCTATACAATTACTCTTTTTTGGTCTATTTCTGTTAATATTGGTAATTTTAAAATGATTATAAAAAAAGCTAAGGAAATAATAAATAAAATTTCTATTTCTAATTTAGACATAGATAAATTATATTATAGTAAAGAAAAAAATATTTTTTTAAGTAATTATCAAATTATTTTTTATAAATTAATGATAAGGCTTTCTGAAGAACGATTTTTATTATATATGATAAAAAAGAAATATAAAATATCTAACGAAGAATTAAAATTTAAAAAATTGAATATGCAGAGTATGCAAGTCAATGAATCTCCAAAAATATATAAACAAATAAATATTCAAGAACATACAATAAGATTATTGCGACATTGTTGGTCATATCGAATAGGTCGTGTTCTTTTATTCCCATTGTCAGTTTCTCTTGAATTTTATCGTTTTATCCGTGATTATAATTTGATAAAGAATTCAGGTTTATTTGATGTTGAATATTATTTAGCACAAAATGAAGATGTAAGAAAAGCAAAAATTGATCCAATTAAACATTATCTAAAATTTGGTTGGAAACAGGGAAGAAATCCTTCAGCAAAATTTAATAATAATGAATATTTAGATAAAAGACCTGATGTTAAAGCAAATGCTATCTGTCCATTAGTTCACTTCATAAAATTTGGAAAAAATGAAAAATAGTTGTTTGAAACTATATATGTATTAAAAATGTTTTGCCAATTAAGTAAAGTTTTTTCTGTCTAAGTCAATGAACGGAAATAGAGCGAAGTGGAGCCTGAAGTGAATGACTTAGACAGAAAAATTAAAGCAAATAATAAAAGGCTATTATAATAAATGTTGATATTTTGGCAAAACTTTTTCGTTATATATATACTGGAAAATTTTCCAGTTTTTTTTATTTGCCATATATATTTTTTTATGTTATAATAGCCGATGAAACATTCATAGCAACAAAAGAAGGAAAGAAAAATTGAAAGATATACAATCACAAAAAGACACTCGACATGTGGAAATACAAAAGGTTGGAGTTAGAAATGTACATATTCCTATGATAATACCAGAAAAAAATGGAAATGTACAAAATGTATCTGCTGAAGTTGAGCTAAATGCTTCTCTTGATTCTGAAATGAGAGGAACTCATATGAGTAGATTCATGGAAATACTAAACAAATATTCGAAAATTACATTGAGTTATGAATCTTTAAAAAATATTCTATCAGAGACAAAAGATGCACTAAAAAGTTCAAGTGTTTCGATGAATATAAAATTTAGATATTATATAGAAAAACAGGCTCCAATAAGTCAAAAAAAAGGGTTAATTGATTATATTTGTGGTTTTAAAGCCTCGCTTGATGAAAATTTTAAAACTATTCTCTATCTTGAAATTCCAATAATAACACTTTGTCCTTGCAGTAAAGAAATTTCTGAATATGGAGCTCATAACCAAAGGGCTTATGTAAAAATAAATGTAGAATATGATAGAGATGATGTTCTTTGGTTTGAAGACCTTACGCATGATATAGAAAAATTGGCAAGTGGGGAATTATATTCTATAT
Organism: Candidatus Xenobia bacterium; assembly: GCA_045114665.1. GTDB lineage: Bacteria > Vulcanimicrobiota > CADAWZ01 > CADAWZ01 > CADAWZ01 > CADAWZ01. The sequence continues at coordinate 3,553 of JBGUKW010000231.1, forward strand.
TAAAGAGACCTGATGAAAAAGCAGTAACTGAGAGAGCTTATGACAATCCAAAATTTGTGGAAGATATTGTGAGAGATACTGCTATTTATTTAAAAAGTGCAGAAGGAGCATTAAATTTTGATGTAGAGTGTGAGTCTGAAGAATCAATTCATAATCACAATGCCTTTGCTTATGTTAATTTTGGAATATAAATTGGTGATTATTTTACCAACACCTCCTAATTTATGAATTGATTTTTCAGAGGAGAGAAAGACAAAAGAGATATGGAAGAAGAAAAAAAGATAACGAAATTACAATTTCATGCACAATATATAAAACAAAATTTGGGAATACATATTGTCATCTTACTTTGTTTTGTCCTTCCTGCACTTCTTTTTATTGATTATATGCATGAATATGAAGTAATATCTTCAATGAAGATAGGGGAGGCTACTGTTGAAGCAAAGAGAAAAGCAGGTGAATTATTAAAATCAAGAAAAGAAATAAATTTGATTCAATATAAATATGGAGTAGATGGACAAATAATAACGACTGCATGTCCAGTTGGTAAAAAAAAGTGGAATAAAATAAAAGAGGGAGATAAAATAAAAATAGAATATGATGAAAAAGATCCTTCTAAAAGCAGAATCAAAAATTCGACTATATTATTAGATCCATTTTCTTATGATTTTGATGAAATATTTACTCCTTTTATAATGACACCGTTATTTTTTATATTGGCGATATATTTATTACTAAAATTAAAAAAAGATAGAGATGAATTACAATTTTTGATTTTTAAAGGTAAACAAACTGAAGGAAAAATAATAAAGGCAGAATTAATAAAAGAAAAAAGAGAATCATATTATAATACAGAATATGAATTTGAAGATGGAGAAAATAATAAATATACAGGAATAATAAAAATTCCATATTTACTAAATAAAGAAATTCCAAAAGGAAACGGAATAGTATTATACGATTCCAACGATCCAAAAATAAATATATGGGGTGGAGAAAATATTTTTGATTATTTTTCGATCAATTTTAGAATACAGTTTAAAAAAATTAAAAAAAAATAATGAAGCCCTTGACATATTAAGCAAATACAGTGATAATTTTAATAAGAAATTTATAAGATGGAGGTAGATATTTCAATGGACGGTTTTTCAAGTATTAATCTAAATATAGATTATAATATGACTTCTACAGTAAATGAAAAGTTTTCATCAAGTGAAAAGAGACTTAAAAAGCTAAGAAAATGGAAATTGGTCTCAAGTTCAGATGTAGATAAAGTATCAAATAGTAAGAAACAATCTGTAAGTAGTACTCAACAGGGGCTTCAATCTGCAAGACAAGGTCAAGATTCTTTTGAACAGTCTAAACCTATGATGGCATTTGCACAGGGAGCAGCAGGAAAAGCATTGTCTTTTGGTGCTATGAATACGGCAATGACAGCTATTGGTCTTGCAAGTGGCAATTCTGTAAATATAGCTTCATTTGCAACAATGAATATGAATATTAACACAGATAATGTTGATCAATTATATGCAATGCTTGGACAGTCTCAAACAAATCAAATGAATATGTTTGGAGCTCTCTCACAGTTAAGTTCAAACATGTCCCAGCAAATGAATACTGGCAATATGCTTCAACAGAGTGTACAGTATTTTGGTCAACAAGAGTCAATGTTTAATATGCAGGCTCTTCAGGCAAAATCAAAACAGATGATGTTGAATGGACTTTCAAGTGGTTTGACAGTTGCTTCTACTGCTTTGACAGGAGCTGCTACTGGTATTGAAACTGCTTCAAGTGCAGTTCAAGCTGCTTCAAATGCTGTAGCTGGTATTCCATTCGTTGGTCCAGCTCTTTCTGCTGCATTAAAAGCTGTTGCAACAGCTCTAAAAACAGTTGCTAAAGGTCTAAAACAGGCTGCACAGCAACTTAAGAAACAAGCACAAAACTTAAAACAACAAGCACAAAAGAGTGGACAACAGTATCAGCAATTCAATACAAAGAAAGCACAAATGAGCATGAAAAAAGCTCAAGAAATGCAAAAATTGCAACAAGTCCAACAGCAAATTCAGCAGACCCAACAGCAGATTCAGCAAGTATATCAATATATGCAACAGGGTCAGCAACAAATGCAACAAATTGTTCAACAACTTCAATCTCTCGGTCATTTGACAGACGGTGGCTCAGGTTATGGTGGTGGAATGCAAAATATGGCTGGCATGGGCGACATGATGGCAATGATGATGGGAATGGGAAATATGTTGGGTATGGCCATGAATATGGTAAATATGCTTGGCATGATGAGAAACCAAAATATGTTTGGAAACCAAATGGGTGGATTTGGCAATATGAGAGGCGGATTCGGCGGAGGATACTCAAATGGTAGAGTTGCTCCATTATTTGGTGGTACAGGCATGAATCTCACATCAGTTGGTCAACTTGGTGGAGCTAATGCTACAGGTAGTGGCATTCGTCTAACAGGTGTTGGTCAACTAGGTGGAGCTAATGTTGCTGCAAGTGGTATGAGATTGACAGGTGTTGGTCAACTTGGCGGTGCTAACTTTGCTGCTATGGGTGGTAAATTAACAGGAGTTGGACAGCTCGGTGGAAATAACTTTGCTGCTATGGGTGGCAATTTAACAGGAGTTGGTCAGCTCGGCGGTGCTAATTTCGCTGCTAATGGTGGTAAATTAACAGGTGTTGGTCAACTTGGTGGAAATAACTTTGCTGCTATGGGTGGAAAATTAAAAGGTGTTGGTCAACTTGGTGGTAACAATTTTGCAGCTAATGGTGGCAAATTGAGAGGAGCTGGACAGCTTGGCGGTGCTAATGCTGCTATGGGTGGAAGAGCTCTTACAAGTCCAAATCAGCTCGGTGGTGCTAATGCTACTGGAGTAAGAGGTGGAAAGAAAGAACTTTATGAACAACAGCTTATGGAAGCCGTTGCTGCATTTAATAATATGATTGGTGCTGTTGATATTAGACAACAAGGTGGTGGATTTGCAACACCAGGTATGCAACAACAAGCAGGTAGAGTGAATGTTGGCGGTGCTGGATATGGATTTGCAGGAAATGGTGGATATGGTTTTGGTGGATTTGCAACACCAGGTATGCAACAGCAAGCAGGTAGAGTAGGAGTTGGATTACCAGGAGCTAATATGGGAATGCAGGCAGGCGGTAGAGGAATGCAACCAATGACTGGTGGTATGCCAATGCAACAACCACAAATGCAAGGTATGGAGCAGTTCAATAGACTTTCAGAACTTTGGAATAAAGTCAATCAAGAAAAAGTCATAGTAGATCAGAGTGTACAACAGAGTGTTCTTCAAATACTTGGTGGACAAGGTCAACAGCAGATGATGGGACAAATGGGTGGCATGATGAATCCAATGGGTGGCATGATGAATCCAATGGGTGGTATGATGAATCCAATGGCCAATATGAGAGGCAATATGATGGGACAGATGAATATGCCTCATCAACCTCAAATGCACATGCCTCAAGCTCCTCAAGTACAACAAGGACCTCATCACTAAACTCAATAATTAAATAGAAGGAAGATATAGGCTGTTCGCAGAAAATTTAAATTGCGACAGCCTTATTTTTATTAAAAATATTTAAAAAAGGAAGCAAAAACTATGGCAACATTATGTCCAATATGTGGTTATGAAAATCCTCAAGAAGAATTTGAAGTTTGTCCTCAATGTGGATTTGATTTCAACAATGGAATGAATCTATATGATAAGCCTCTTGAAGGGATAAAAAAAGCATCTGAATTATTGACAAAAAATAAAGAAATTTCCAGTGAAGATGCAAACAATATATATAATGAAATAGTTACAGATTCAGGTAAAGTAATTTCTGTAGCAAAATCTCATTTTGAACAGAGTGTCAATGAAATTATGGCAAAATTTCAAATGGATGCCCAATATGATCCTGCTACAGCTCAAGAATATATAAAACCATATAATGACATATTTATGCAGGCAGCAGATACTGTAAATAAAGGACTTGAATCAATAGGTAAAGCATTAACATCAAGTAATACAGAAAATGTACAGGAAATGCAAATGCAGCTTGATTTAGGAACAACACTTATTGAGCAGGGTTTTTTTGCTATGCAAAATTTAAGTATTTCAGTAGGTGGCAATGACGATGGAGAATATCCAATAGATATAAGTGAAGTATCTGAAATGCTAGATTATTCTTCTGCTTATATTGGTTCTTATTTAAATACAAAAAATGTACAAGAATTAAAAGCAGGTCTTCATTATTTGACTTTAGCTCAGCAATATCTTGAAGAACAGATAACTGAATATGAAGGTATTGAAAATAAAGCTCCTACAGATTTAAAAGAAGAATTGTCTTATGGAGATGAAGAACAAGTAGAAGAAGAATATGAGGAAGAAGATGAAGAACCTGTAGAACATGTAGAAGAGGAAAATGTTGAAGAAACAAAAGAAGCAGAAGAAATTCCTCAAGAACATGTTCATGAATCAATAGATTCATTTGAATCAATTGCTCCTGTTCCAGAAAATTCAGAAAATGAAGTTAACGAAGTTAATGAAGAAAATCATAATTAATAATAATGAACCAATTAACTAACAATATAAAAACAATAGCTATTGGTAAAAAAATATTGTTAAGAGAATATCGAACTTCAGATATGCAGTTATTTACTCAATGGCTACAAAATGAAGAATTGGCTTCTTATGCTTTTGGAATAACGACAACTAAAGAGAATATTAGAAAAATTACCGATTCTTTTTGCATTGAAGTTTCACAAACTCCTAAAAGAACAATAACAATTATTGATTTAGATAAAATACCTGTAGGATTTATAAGAATAACAAATGTGTTTTTCCCAATTCCACATATAGTAATAGGAATAATGTTGGGAAATTTTGAAAATTGTGGTCATTCGATTGGTTATGAAGCATTGATGTTGGCTATTAATTATCTATTCAATAATTATAAAATATTCTATATTGAATTAGATACAGCAATTTTTAATGAAAGAGCTATGCGTTGTTTTTTAAAATGTGGTTTTAAAATTGTCAAAAATTTTGATGAAACTGAATATGTCACAAAAGTAAAAATGCACAAAACATTATTTAGGTTAAATAAATCTACATTTTTTCCAAAATACGAAGAATATATTAAAGAAACAGGTAAAATTTCGTGAACAGCATACAAGGTCCAGGAAATATAAAATATGATTCTCAACATCTTCAGGTATCAAGAAGGCTTACAGCTGAAAGCGTAAAGCCAAATGTCTTTAAAGAAGATGAAGCAAAGCAAGTACAACTTAATCTTAAAGATCAAGTTGCACTTAGTGCTGAAGCAAAAGAATTGTTAAAACAATTAAAAAAAGAAAATAAAAAGATAGCCTCTTCTAAAGATGAAGATTTTGAGAGTCTTCTTGGAAATTTAAAAAAATTAAAAGAAGAAGCTGAAAAAGATGAGGAAGAGGAAGGTAATGATTCCAAAAAGGAAAGTAAGGGCAAAAAATTATTATTCCAAAAATCAGCAGATGGAAAATATATCATCCCTATATCACAAAAAACAGTAAGTGACGAATCTGAGGCAAACAGACCAAAACATCGTTTACATGCTCGTTTTAGTGATATAATAGACGGCATGCTTGTAAGTGATACAACACCTGAACAAAGACGACTTGTTATAAATGAACTTGATGTATTGGGTGAAAAAATGCTTCGATTTGTGAAAAATTTTGGTACTCACATAATAGTATTAAAAAAGAACGAAAATTTAACACAGAGAAGAATAAAAGGAATGATGATTGTAGCTCCTGGAGAAAGATCATTTGATGGAAGACCTTGGGAAATAGTACGAGGAATATATACTACAGATAGAAGATTAATAGTAGCAGGAGAAGAACTTCTTGGAAAAGGACCTAAATCAGTGATGAGGCATGAATTTGGACATGCATTTGATGATGCCTTTACAAAGAGAAATCAGAGAAGATTGCCACTTTCTGTTCAGTTGTGGAATTCATTTGCTCCAACTAGAAAAGCATTGCCTTCAGCTTATGCTTCAACAAATCCAGCAGAATACTTTGCTGAGTCAGTTGACACATTTTTTATACCAGAAGGAAATAAATATTTAAAGGCAAATGATCCACAAATGCATGATTATTTAACAGTTTTATTTAAAGAAGAAGAATAAAAAAAATTGGCTGTCATATAGTTGACAGCCAAATTTTTTTTATTCTTTATTTTTCTGTTTTACAATTATTTTTGGCTCTTATCATCGCCATAAGTCTAATGCTTTCTTTTTTTATATTGTCTTCTGTAACAAGATTTATGGATTTATTCAATATTCTACTATCAGCTAAATCTTTTTTTATAGCCTTTTTTATTCTCAATGCACTCATTTTTCCGAACACCCTTAATATATATTTTTGCATTTTCTAAAAATTTTAAGACTTTAATATTATACCACAAAATCTTAAAATAGTAAAGAGTTTTTGAGAAATTATTCACCAATGTAAGTTCCACCAAAAGCAGATGTTGATTCACCGTCAAAATTTGGAAAATCTCTTCTTTGATTGTCGAATCTACCTGTAGAGGCTATATTATCTCTTGAATTATTGAGGGAAGGAGAGGCTCCATTTCCTTCAATGACAAAGTCAAGTCCATCACCTGTGGAATTTGCAAATGCCTTTATATTATATTTATAGTTTTCGCCTATTTCAATTTGAAGCATTTGTTCTGCAAGTGGTTTTGTCAAATAATTTTGTACAGCACGTTTTAATGGACGAGCACCATAAGCTCTGTTATAACCTTTATCAAGGAACAAATCTATTGCACTTTCATCAAATGTCAATGTTATGCCTTTGTCCTTAACTCTCTTTACAATGTCTGCAACAGTGATGTCAACAATTCCTTTCAAAGCCTCTTTTTCAAGTGGATTGAATAAAATAATTTCATCAATTCTGTTTATAAACTCAGGTCTAAAATGTTTTCTGAGTTCTCTCATAACTTGTTCTCTTACTTCTTCATTTCTGCTGTCAACAAGAACAGAATTACCATTTTCATCAACTTTACTTGAACCAATATTTGAAGTAAGAATAATTATTGTATTTGTAAAATTGACTGTACGTCCTTTTGAATCTGTAAGCCTTCCATCGTCAAAAACTTGTAAAAATAGATCAAAAACTTCAGGATGTGCTTTTTCCACTTCATCTAAGAGAACGACAGAATAAGGCTTTGCTCTGACAGAACTTGTAAGTTGTCCATCTTCTTCATGTCCTACATATCCTGGAGGCGAACCAATCAGACGAGCAATGGCATGTTTCTCCATAAATTCAGACATATCAAGCCTTATCATTTCTTTTTCACTGCCGAACAAGAAATCGGCAAGTGCTTTTGCAAGTTCTGTTTTTCCAACACCAGTCGGTCCCAAAAATAGGAATATTCCACCTGGTCTGTTTGGGTTGCTCAATCCCATTCTGACCATTCTTATTGTTTTTGCAACAGTTGTAACAGCCTCATCTTGACCTATTACCCTATTTTTAAGATGGTCTTCTAATTTGAGTAATCTCTCTTTTTCTTCACCTGTCATTTTTGAAACAGGAATACCTGTCCAAAGAGAAACGACTTCAGCAATAGCCTCTTCTTTAACTTCTACTTTTGCACTTGAATCACCTGAGGTGGCAACAGCCATTTTTACTTTTGCAGCAGCTTCATCAATTAAATCTATGGCTTTGTCAGGTAAATTTCTATCAGGAAGGTAACGAACAGATAATTTTATCGCTGACAAAAGTGCTTTGTCATCAAAATAGACACCATGGTGTTTTTCATATTTACTCTTAATACCTTGCAATATTTTATATGTGTCATCTTCAGAAGGTTCACATATATAAACAGGTTGAAATCTTCTTTCAAGTGCAGGGTCTTTTTCAATATATTTTCTGTATTCGTCTGTTGTTGTTGCTCCAATTATTGGAAATTCACCTCTTGCAAGCATTGGTTTTAAAATATTGCTTGCATCCATTCCACCACTTGAATCACCTGCTCCAACTATTGTATGTAGTTCATCAATAAATACAATTATATTTGGATTGGTGGATACTTCTTTCATTATTGCTTGAAGTCTTTCTTCAAATTCTCCTCTATGCTTTGCTCCTGCAACTAAGTTTGTCATTGGAAGATCCATTATTATCTTGTCTTTTATTGAATCAGGAACTTTACCAGAAGCAATTCTCTGAGCAAGACCAAAAACAACAGCTGTTTTTCCAACACCTGCTTCACCTGTAAGTACAGGATTATTTTTTCCCTTTCTTGAAATAACTTGAAGGATTCTCAATATTTCTTCATCTCTTCCAATAACAGGATCGACTTTTCCTGTCTTTACAACCTCTATGATATTTCGAGCATATTTGTCAAGAAGTGGTGTTTTACTTACTTTTTTATTTTGTTGGTTTTGATTATTGGGATTTGAAGAATTTTTACTTAATGGTGAACTACTTGAGGAATAACTTGAAGAAGAGACATTCCCCATGTTTTCCCCCCTGAAGGAGCCACCTCTACAGGCATTTTCAAGATTTGCCAAAAGTTCAGCTGGTGAAATTTCCAGTTGTTCAAGGGCAATCCAAAAAACACCTTTTCCCTCTTTTAATACGGAAATTAAAAAATGAACAGGTTCAATTTTATATGCTTTCAAGGATAAAGCTATATTTTCAGCTTGTTTAATAACACGCCTACAACGAGGAGTTTCAGGTTGATGTGAAAAAGCCCTATCACCAGGTGTAGCTGTTGCTTTTACAATTTCTGGCAATCCTTCAACATCTACTCCACTACTTGCAATAGTTCCACGTAAATTGCCATCTACTTCAAGACTTGCAAGAGCTATATGTTCTGCACCTAAATAAAAATGTTCTAAATTCCTACTTATCCTTTTGGCAACTTCTACAATATTAGATGCGTTTTCATCATATCTTAAAGGCATTAAAAGAACCTCCAAAAAAAAAATTAAAACCCAATTCAAAAACGAAATATCGTTGAATCAGGTTAAGGTGTCAAAAATAAATTAAAGTGTACCTACTATTCCCTCAGTATTTCTCTGTTCTCTATTCAAAAACATAGCTCTGTTTATAAGTTCGTTTCCTTTTTGTATCATAGAAAAACCATTATCTATATGAGAAATATCATCATCCTCAACATACAAATAGATTTCTGTAAGTCCACCTTCCCAAAGTTGCATTCCCTCATAGCCAGCATTTACTTCATCTTGAGCAGATTCTAAGTAATTTTCAGTATCAACTGTCTCATATATTCCAGAAGATAGATCTACCAAATGATAATAAGTAGAAGATATAAAATTACCAAAAACTTCTTTTGTTATAGCTCCTGCTTTCATTGAATCACAATATTTTTTAACATCATCCATACGACCTGTTTCTTGTTTTGGTGTTTGGATTGCATTGTAAAAACTTGTAGGAGGAAGTTTAGCATTGCAATAAAGGCAATATCCACTTGTATTGTTAATATTGTCCATACCGCATTTCATACATAACATATATTGAGAACCCGCCTTATTTACAAAAATATCTCTCATATAAATACGACAAATCAAGTAACCAAGGGTAAAAACTCAACTTGAAGTATTTTTTTAGAAAAATACAGACTGTTATTTCAATATATTTTTCAAAAAAAACAATCTGTGAATCTAAAATACTCAAATCAATATAATGACATAATTCATGATATTTAGCAATGGAAAAAAAATCATTAATATCAATTTGTATAAATAAAAATTTATACAAGAACAAATATATTTCCTGCAATGATTCAATATAAATAACAATTTTTCTTTCGTCAATACAAAGTTGTGAAAAAATAATTAAATTTCCTATATAGCCT
>JBGUKW010000232.1:0-10469 GCA_045114665.1 Candidatus Xenobia bacterium
TAAAAAAAAGAAAGAAGCAGTAAGAAATATCCGTGAGGATTTCAATTCCATTATGTGAGTATATTTAATCACATTTTGAGTAGCAGAGGACCAAGAGATATTGCAGCACATATTGGGGCTTACGATATATCAAAAAGGGAAAAAATAAATTTATTATAATGAGTACATCAACTAACAGTCCCCCTACAAAAATTAATAAAATTTTACATGATCTTTCAAAACCACTTGGTAAAATAGATGAAGAAGGAGAGAATACAATTAATAAAATAGGTCGTTGTGCTGAATTTAGAGTAATAAATGAATTATTAAATAAAGGCTCTAATATTGAAAATATCAGGCTAACAAGAGCTTATAGTTATAAAGGAAAAATAATAGAACCTATCCCATATTGTGATAATTGTAAAAAAATGTTTGCAAAAACTCCTTATGTCTTAGACAAAGAAAATGAAAAAACTAATAAATCTATAATAATTTTATAATATACCCCAAAAAATAACTTGTTTTGTATAAAAGCAAGTTATTTTTTTGATAGAGGAATTACATATACTTTCTTGAAATACAATAAAAAACATTCTAATAAAAAATATAAACATGAGTAAAAAGAAAAAAAAAATAGAGTCAATAGTAGATAAAGAGAAAATACAATTCACTAGAATAATGGATTATAACATCTTGTGGTTCGGGATTGATAAATATGGGTATATTTTTTGTGCAAGAACAGAATTTACTCGGCATGTTCCTGAATTTGTTATAAGAAATATAGAAAAAAATGAAATTGTGAACAATTTTTTCAAAGAATTTCTTAAAACAATATTTATAGATGATGACATTAACTACCTTGCTTTAAAGGGTATTTTTTATTATGACTTAATAGATGAGTATTTTGCCGGATATACTGAGGATAATAACAGAATAGAAGAAAGTAAAAATGAGTTTAAAAAACATCCTTATCATTATAAAAAGATAACTAAAAATAATCCTACAAACCCTTTGCATTTTGATCAACTACCTCAAAATATTCAAGAAATCTTGAATTCGCAAAGAGTAAAAATAGATGCTCACAACACAAAATATTTTTTTATTCCAGAAATTTATTTAGATGCATCTGGAACTATAAATAAAGAGGCAAGAAACAATAAATTTGTCTGTAAGCCAATGCGTGAAAGATAAATAAAATAACATCGATCACTAAAATAAGATAAAACAGGAAAATTATATATAAATAAAGAAGTAATATAAGCAATGCCATGAGTTTTATTTGTGGCATTGCTTTTTTATTAATGATAATAATGAGGTAAAATTTTATATATGTATATGAATGCTATTGCTGTAGGTGTAACAGCAGGGGTTTCTGAAACTGCTCAACAACAGGTGAAATCAGGAGATTTGGTAACAAACATAATAATGCTTGGAATTCTTGCTGTTGTAATATTGATATATTTTTTGAATAATCCACTAAAACACTCTAAAGATTTTCGCATTCGATGTTTTTTAAATTGGTTTCCACTTGGTTTGACTTATGCCTTTTTGTATATGGCAAGATATAATTTGACAGTTGTAAAAGGTTCTCTTGGAGATATTCTTTCCAATCAGAATTTTGGAGATATATTTGGTATTGGCTCAGTTGTTTATGGCTGTGCCTTTCTTATTAATGGACCACTTACCGAAAAAATAGGCGGAAAAAAGGCAATAATGATAGGTTCTGCTGGTTCTGCATTGATGAATATATTGATGGGAATCTGTCTTTTCCAAGTTATGAATAAAAATTGGACAGTAAATGTTCTTGTAGTCTCATTCATGATTTTATATGCACTTAACATGTATTTTCAGAGTTTTGGAGCAGTTGCAGTTGTAAAAGTCAATTCACACTGGTTCAATATTAAAGAAAGAGGAGTTTTAGGAGGTATATTTGGAACTCTGATTTCTTTGGGACTTTTTTATGCTTTTAATTGGGGAAGTATGATTGCAGAAGCAACGAAAGCCAAACCAAATGATATTGGTGTTATGGAATTATGGATCAGAAATATTTTAAACATACATGGTGAAATAGATCAGCTTTGGTATGTATTTTTTATTCCTGCAATTATTTTGACAGTATTTTTCTTTATAATACTTTTTGTAATAAAAGATTCACCTGAAGATGCTGGATTCCCAAATTTTGAACTTGGAGATGCCTCTGAAAATGAAAATAGCGAAGAAGTACATGGAATTGCTCTAATTAAAAAATTGTTAACTAATCCTATTATATTGACTATTGCATGTATTGAGTTCTGTTCAGGTATTTTGAGACAGAGTGTAATGCACTGGTATCAATTATTTGTTAAATTTTATTCCGCTAAACCAGATTTTGTTGAAATCTTTAAACCTGCTGAATTTTTCTGTGATAACTGGGGACTTTTACTCTGTTTTGCAGGAATTATGGGGGGAATGTTTGCAGGATTGATTTCAGATAAATTATTTGGTTCAAGAAGAGGACCTTCAGCCGTATTTTTATATGGAATAATGCTTGTCTGTGCTATTATTTTAGCATGTACACTCAGAGGAAATCAAATTCTTGTCGGCTGTATTATGTTTATGATGTCTCTTGCTGTAATTGGTGTTCATGGTATGCTCTCTGGCACAGCTACAATGGATTTTGGAGGCAAAAAAGCTGCTGCTACTGCAACAGGTCTTGTCGATGGCTTTGTCTATTTAGGTACTGGATTCCAAGCATTTGCTCTTGGAAGACTTACTAATATTGACTGGATATATTGGCCATTGTTTATGATTCCGTTTGCAATAATAGGATTGATTCTTTCACTCAAAATTTGGAAAGCATTCCCAGGTAAATAACATTTTGATTATTAAGGCGTGTTAGTAAAACACTAACACGCCTATTTTTTTGTTCACATCTTCAATGGAATTGTATTTAAAAGTTCAAGATAATCAATTAAAACCTCAACCCAATATTCATCATGCAAAATATCGAGCATTGTTATTTTACCATCTGTTATCCCCAAAGGAATACCTTTTGAACGCATTTTTACAATTTGATTTTTGCCAAAACTCAAAAATGGTGCAGATATTACAATATTTTTCCCTGAATAATAAAGTCGAGGAATATAAGATTTTTTCATCAAAATTTTTATTTTTGCAACATCAAACAAATTATATGTTTCTTCTGGCATTTTGCCAAATCTGTCTTTTAATTCAACTTTTAAATCGTCAATTTCTTCAAATGTTTTTATCTGTCCTATTTTTCTATAAATAGTGAGTTTTTGCTTTTGATCTGCAACATAAAAATCTGGAATATATGCAGAAAGTGGTATATCTATTTTTGGTTCTAAAAGTTCTGAATCGTTTAGATTTTTATTTCCCTTTAATTCCTCAACAGCTTCAGATAACATGCGACAGTAAAGGCTAAATCCAACTGATTTTACAAACCCATGTTGAGCTTTTCCCAATATATCGCCTGTTCCCCTCATTTCCAAATCCTTCATTGCGATATGAAAACCACTGCCAAGTTCTGTAAAATCTCTCAAAACTTCCATGCGTTTTTTGGCGTCAGATGTCAAAAGTCTATTTGGAGGATACATCAAATAGGCATAAGCCCTATGATGACTTCTTCCAACTCTTCCTCTGATTTGATATAGTTGAGCTAAACCAAATGAATAAGCGTTGTTGATTATAATTGTATTGACATTTGGCATGTCTATACCACTTTGTATAATTGTTGTACATACCAGAACATCATAAAGTCCTTCTGAAAAATCTTTCATTATCTTTTCAAGTTTAGCCTCTGACATCTGGGCATGTGCATAAGTTATTTTTATGTTTGGAATCAAATTTTCTATTTCTTTTGTAATTGTTTCGATGCCTTCAACTCTGTTGTGGAGAAAAAATACCTGACCACCTCTCGCTTTTTCCCTCATTATTGCACCTTTTACAGCATCTTTTCTGAAAGGCATTATATATGTTTTTACAGGCAATCTATCCTGTGGAGGTGTCGTAATAACAGATAGGTCTTTAACTCCGCTCATAGTCAAATGAAGTGTCCTTGGTATAGGAGTTGCTGACAATATCAATGTATCAACACCAGCACTCATCTCACGAAGTTTTTCTTTGTGCATGACACCAAAAAATTGCTCTTCATCAATAATTACAAGACCGAGGTCTGAAAATGAGACATCTTTTGATAAAAGCCTGTGTGTACCTATTACTATATCTGATTTTCCTGTTGCCATATTCAAGACAGATTCTTGCTGTTTTGCTTTTGTCCTAAATCTTGAAAGTAATTCTATTCTTACTGGAAAAGATGCAAATCTCTCTGAAAATACTTCATAATGTTGTTCTGCAAGAAGTGTCGTAGGTGCCAAGATTGCTACTTGTTTTCCGTCCATTACTGCTTTAAATGCACATCTAAGAGCAATCTCAGTTTTTCCATAACCAGCATCACCACATATAAGTCTTTCCATTGGGTGTGGAGCTTCCATATCTCTTTTGGCGTCTTCTATTGCTTTTATCTGATCTGGAGTTTCGACATAAGGAAAAGCCTCTTCCATTTCTTTTTGCCAAGGTGTATCTGCTGAGAAAGCATGACCTTCTGCAAAATTTCTTTTTGCATATATATCCAAAAGCTGTTTTGCAATTTTCTCAACTTCTTCTTTGACTTTTGCCTTTTTCTTTTGCCATTCCTTACCACCCATTTTAGAGAGTTTAGGTTCTTCATCCTCGAGATCGTATTTTTCAAGTAAATAAATTTGTTCGACAGGGATGAAAATAAAATCTCCGCCAGCATATTCGAGTTTTAAAAATTCTGACGAATAGCCATTTATTTCTTTTGTTTCAAGCCCTCTGTAAACACCAACACCATGTGTTGAATGGATTATATAATCACCTATCGTGAGGTCTTCAAGTTTCATAGGAACTTTTTTAGAAACTTTTTTAGAATTTTTTCTCTTTACGCCAAAAAGTTCTCTATCTGTCACGATATAAAAATCGTGATTTATACAAAAACCTTCTGAAAAATTTTTCTTTACAGTTGCAACTTTTGTTTGAAAATCGAGTTGATTTATCAATCCAGAATTTGGAGATAATAATTTTGTTACAGAAATTTTTGATTCAGACAATATATCTGCAATTCTCAAAGCCTGTGGTGAAACGACTAAAAACTTTGATTTTTCATCACTATTTTTGACAAAATCGACAAAATCAGAAACTTTTTTACCGAATGAAGGAGCTTGTGATATATCAATATTTATGTTTTCTATTGTTCCCCAATCTGCAAAAGAGATATTTTGGAAATCTTCTATATGTTTTTCAAATTCATTAAAAGCATATTTATTTTGATTTTCATCTATTATTGGCTCAAAATCAAAATCGCCATCTTCATCAAGAGAAAAATCTTCTCTTGTTCTTATATTTTCCCAAGTTTCAGATTCCAAATATGACAATTTTAGAAGAGCAGGCTCATCTTTTACAATTATTGTATTTTTTTTGTCAAAATAATCTGCCAAAAATGCAGAAGAATCTTTTGAGTATTTAGGAAAATATATTGTTACTTCAGAAATTTTTCTCTGTGATCTCTGTGTTTCTATGTCAAAAATCCTTATGGAATCTATCTTACTTCCAAAAAATTCAAGTCTTATAGGTTCTCCGTTTACAGGATATATGTCAAAAATGCCACCTCTCTGTGAAAAATCTTTTCTTTCTTCTGTAATATTTCTTTTTTGTAATCCTTCATCAACTAATCTTTCAGAAAGTGTAACAGGAGATATACTATCACCAACTTTTATTGTGATAGAATTATTTTTCAATTTTTCAGGTGATTCAATTTTTTTAAGTGCAGAATATATGTCTGTTACTATTATTTTAAATTTTTTTTCTGCTTCAGAAAGTGAAAAATTGTTGTCTGTATTGTCTGAAAAAACAAAATTAGAAACAGATATATTGTTTCCAGAACAAATAGAAATGCCTTCTGAATATGTTTCAGCAGAAAACTCATCAGATGTTATAAAAAGAATATTCTTTTTAGTCTTTTCATGTAAAAGAGATATAAAAAGAGATTTTGCTGAGGAACTGAGACCTGATATTTTTATATTATTTTTGTTATTTAATTCTTTGTATATATTTTCCAAATCAGTAATCATAGTTTTTTACATAATTTATATTTTTGCTATTTTATCATATTTTTTTATACATTGCAATTTTATTATTTTTTTATCTACTATATTATTAATCGTTGCAACGATAAAAACAATAGTTTGACAATATTTATCCAAAATTGAAAAAATATAAAAAATTTAATATTTTAATGAAATTTTAAGATGAATATGTTAAAATACAGATATTAAAAAATAAGAGAGGTATATTTTTATGAAATTTACAAATGTTCTCATAGCTGCAGCAATTTTTGCAACAACTTCAGTATTTTCATTTGCTCCTGCATTTGCTCAGCAACATGATGAAGATGCTTTCCCACCACCTCCACCACATAGAGACAGAATGGAAAGAGGTGAGAGACCACATCATCCACATCATAAGGATAAATTAAATCTCACAAATGAACAGAAAGAAAAAGCAAAAGCTATTTTCCAAAAAGCACAAGATGATAAAAAAGCTCTTTTGACAGATGAACAAAAAGCTCAGATTAAAGATAGAATGGAAAAAAGAGGGCATAAAGACTTTAAAAAACATAAAAAACATCATGGATTTGGTCATGGATTGAATCTTACAGAAGAACAACAAGCCAAAATCAAAGCCATAGATGAATGGGAAAAGACAGAAAGCACTAAAATAATAACAGAAGAACAGAAAGCTAAAGTCAAAGAGATAAGAAAAAAAGCAAAAGAAGACAGAATGAATGTGCTTACTGATGAACAAAAACAAAAAATGAAAGAAATGAAGGCTAATAAACATAAACTTCATGGAAAACATCACAAAATGCACAAGGGAAATGAAAATTTTAGAGGTATTGAACTTACTGACGATCAAAAAACAAAGTTCAAAGCCATAGATGAAAAAGCAAGAAAAGATTTTGAAAAAATTCTTACAGATTCGCAGAAAAAAACATTAGAAGAAACAAGAACTAAAATGAAATCAAGAAGACATAATGATAAATAATTGACATATAATTGCCATCCTATGAAATGTATTTTTTGTAGGATGGCAATTTGTCTATTTTTTAGGGGGAAATTATGAAAATATTATTGATTGAAGACGATAAAGCAATAAGTGATTTGATTAAAAGAGGACTTGAAGATGATGGAAATTATAAAGTAATAGTAGCAGAAGAAGGAAACAGCGGTTTAGAACTGGCATTAGATGATGATTTATCATTGATAATAATGGATATAATGCTTCCAAATATATCTGGTTTTGATATTTGTCGTCAAGTTAGAAGTGAAGGAATTATGACACCTATTTTAATGTTGACTGCAAGAGATGGAATGGATGATATGATAAAGGGATTTGAAATAGGAGCAGATGACTATTTGACAAAGCCTTTCCATTTTGATGAACTTTTTGCAAGAGTGAAGGCTCTTATAAGAAGAGATTGTCTTTTAAGAGGAAATATAATAACAATAGACGATCTTGAGATAGATACAAATTCAAGAACAGTAAAATTAGCAGGTAAAAAGTTGAATTTAGGTTCAAGAGAGTATACATTACTTGAAGCACTTGCAAGAAACGAAGGTCGTCCAATTAGCAGGGAAACTATTCAGTATAAAATTTGGAACAATGAGGATATAATGTCAAATACTGTTGATGTCTATATAAGAATGTTGAGAAAAAAAATAGATGATAACAGATCTAAAAAATTGATACATACAGTTTATGGATTTGGTTATATGATAAAAAAAACGGATAAAAAATGAATATAAATTCAATAAAATACAGGCTTATAACTTGGAATGTTATTTCTCTCATTCTCTTATTTACATTGATTTTAATAATAATACAAATTTCTGTAACATCCATATTAAGATTGAATATTGATGAAAAATTACATGCAATTGCAAATAAAGAATTACGGATGTATAAAGAGCTTCACGGAGTAAGCCCCCCTTTCCATTATAAACATAAAAAATATTATAAACATAAAAAATATTATAAGCATAAAAAGTATCTTCTTCCACCACTTATTTTCAATTTAGATGGAACTATTTCTAAATTTGTAGACCCAGAAGGTAAATTAAACACATTAAAGCCATTGGATTTATCTTCATTTGAAAAATCAAAATTAGGAAAAGAAATATATAAATCTGTTTTGTTTACAGACGAAGAAATAGAACAAGAACCTGTTAGGCTTATATATCTTCCTTATATTGAAAATGGAAATGTAGAATGCATCGCTCAAGTTATAATACCTGAAGCTGAATTAAAACAATTCAATTCAGCATTTAAATCTATAATGTTTGCCATGATTCCTATTGTAGTCATATTTGCAGGATTAGGAGGATTGTTAATAACTAAGAGAGTTCTAAAACAAATAGAGAATATAAATAAAAATATAGATAAAATAAATGAAATTGAAAGTGAAAATAGATTACCAATAGAAGGAAATGATGAATTTGCAACTCTTTCAAATAAAATAAATGAGATGTTGGAAAGAATAGATACACAATTCACAGCTCTAAAAAAATCAATGGAGAGAGAAAAAACATTTACTTCTGATGTTTCTCATGAGTTGCGAACTCCACTTACTGTAATAAAAGGCAATACATCTCTGACATTAAAGAAAGAAAGAAATACAGAATACTATATAAAAACGATTACAGAAATAGATAAAGCATCTGATTTGATGCTTGAAATTGTAGAGTCTCTATTACTTCTTTCAAGAGCTGAAAATGGTACTGCAAAATTGAGATTAAAATCGGTAAATTTATATTCTTTAGTGGAAGAAATTATCTCAAATTTTGTTATAAATATACCTAAATCTATAAAAATAGATGATTTTGACAAAAATATAGATGTAGAATGTGATTATTCTTATATAAAACAAGCTCTGACAAATTTAATAACTAATGCAATTAGATATACAGATGACAATGGAATAATAATAATCACTGCTTCTAAAGAAGATAAATTTGTAAAAATAAGTGTTTCTGACAATGGCTGTGGAATTTCAGAAAAACATATTCCACATTTGATAGAGAGATTTTATCGAGTTGATTCTTCAAGAAATAGAGGAAATGGTGGAACAGGTTTAGGACTT
The DNA here is from genome assembly GCA_045114665.1 of Candidatus Xenobia bacterium. GTDB lineage: Bacteria > Vulcanimicrobiota > CADAWZ01 > CADAWZ01 > CADAWZ01 > CADAWZ01. Next base: position 9,197 of record JBGUKW010000232.1, read on the forward strand.
GCAATAACAAAAACAATAGTAGATTTACATAATGGAAAACTTGAAATAAAAAGTAAAGAGGGAGAAGGAACAAAATTTTCAATATATCTTCCAAGTTAAAAAAAAGTTGTTTTTTATGAGTGGTTGTGAAAAAATATTGATTTTTTCACAACTTTTTTTTATGTGTATAAATTTTGTTAATTGTGGATATGTTTAAATTAAATCTGTGGATAATATATTTTTTAAAAAAAGTCATGACCTATTTTAAAAATCATGTACTGAAGTCATGATAAAAAATAATATAAAATGATAAAATGTTCATAACTATGTGGATAAGTGGATAAAGTATGCAAAAAAAAAATTAAAACCTGTTAATAATAGTATTTTTTTGAATGTTTAATCAAAAAGTTGTAATATTTCACTTATCCTATCCTTTGGAAATTTTAATATTAATTACAAAAAAATAATTTTTGTAATTTTCCTAAAAAAATCATGACTGATTTATTTTTATAATATAATTAAAATAAATCATCAATAGAAATTATGTTTAAAAGAAAAATATTAATTGTGGATAAAATATGTTTATAAAATGTTCATGCCCTATTTTAAAAAATCATGTACAGAAGTCATGATAAAAAACTAGTAAATTATATGTTTGATGTGGATAAGTGGATAATTTATTTTTTATGTGGTCATGGCAAAGAATTAACTAAATAGAATTATATAATAGGTTATTTTGTGATTTTTATAACGAAAACATGTGGATAAAAAAATAAATATATGTGGATAATAGTAGTTAAAATAAACATATACTTTGATACATGTTTTATCCACATATTTATTTTTTTATCTGTGGATAAGTGGATAAGTCAATATAATTATTATTTATCAACCTTTTTTAGTGAATAAAATGTGAATATAAGTGAATATAAGATAAAATTTATTAAATAATAAGTATTATATTAAATAATAAGTATTATGTGTATATTTTTAAACATGTTTATAACCATATAATTATTGTTTAATAGCAATTTAATATGAAGTTATACACATATTTCACATATACTATAACTATATATTATTTTTTAAATAATGAAATAAAAAAAATAAGTAGTAAAAATATTTCTCCACTATTTACAGAATGCACCGTAATGCCCCTAAATTTATTTATGGGGATATAAGGTGCATTTAAAATAAAGGCATTGAACCTTTATTTTAAATAAAAAACTTGCATTATTTTTAAAATTATAATAAAATAGATACAACTCAAAAATTAAGTAAAAGGCAAGCAATA
>JBGUKW010000233.1:0-7601 GCA_045114665.1 Candidatus Xenobia bacterium
AATATAATAATATTTTTTTTATTATTTTATCTATATAGCCTATATAGATAGTTAACACAAAACAAAGGAAATAAGTTATAGTTATTGTATATTTCTTAATTTGGTAATTAGAGCGTGTTGGTAAACTATCAATTAGCCAATTTTTATGTATAAGTCAATGAATGGAAATAGAGCGAAGCGGAGCCTGGAGTGAATGACTTGTACATAAAAATGGCGTAGGCAGAAAACTAACAAATTAAATAGGCGAAGATAGAGTTTACCAACACATTCTAAATAAAAAGTTGCTCATTCAAATTATTTACTAGTTTGGATTTAGGGGGATAAATTGAATAGAAGAAAAAAGATAATCATCTCTGGTTACTATGGATTTGGTAACTTAGGAGATGAGGCAATTTTAATTTCAATAATTGATAGGCTAAATGCAGAGGTAGAAAATCCTGAGATAGTTGTTTTATATACAAAAGCTGAATCTGAACAATTAAAGGTTTATAAAAATGTTCGTTGTGTTTATAGAATGAATCCACTTTCAATTTTTTTTGAAATGTTAAATGCAGATTTAGTGATAAGTGGAGGAGGTGGACTGCTTCAAGATTCCACAGGTTTTACAACTGTTCTTTATTATATCGGAATAGTAAAAATGGCACTGTTTTTAAAAAAGAAGGTTCTATTTTATGCCCAAGGCATAGGGCCACTAAATCTTGATAAAAGCAAAAAGTTAATTATAAATACTCTCAACAAGGTAAATTTTATAACTGTGAGAGACAATGATTCTGCTGAGTTGTTGAAAACATTAAAAATAGATAAAGCTCCTTTAGTTGTAACTGCTGATCCCGTAATATCTATGGAAAAATTACCTCAAAATAAAATTGATGAACTTGTAAAAAAATATATTCCTAATTTTAAGAAAAACAATAATCCAAATATTGGAATCTCTGCTCGTCCTTGGAAATCGGATAATAACTATATTGAGATATTGGCAAAATCTTGTGACGAACTTATAAAAAAGTACAATGCAAACATATACATAATTCCATTCCAAATCCAACAAGACCTCTCTGTCTGTAAGGAGATAAAAGAAAAAATGGAGGGAGAGGCTGAAATAATAATACCTCCAAATAGTGAAGATTCGATTTTTCAATTTTCACCAAAAGAAATGGCAGGGATAATTGGACAGATGGATTTAATAGTTGCAATGCGATTACATGCCCTTATTTTTGCTTTTCCATTTAAGATTCCGTCTGCAGGAATTGTATATGATCCGAAAGTTGGTATTTTTGCAAAACAGGCAGGAATGGAATCCTTTAATTTGGATTCATTTAAGAAAGAAGATGTAATTGGTTTTGTTGGTAATAATCTAAATAAGAATTATAGTAATGACAGTTTTGACGAATTGTACAATCAGTCTATTTTGACTGGAAAAATAGCAAGTGATATGTTAAATAACATATCTGCCGAAGAAATAATTAAAAAAAGAGGGCTAACTCTATATGATAGAATTTCATAGTATTTGTTTTACATATCCAAATGGTGTGCAGGCATTAAAAGATGTTGATTTATATGTCGAAAAAGGCGAATTTGTCTTTTTAGTTGGTTCAACAGGTTCTGGAAAATCGAGTATATTAAAAATGATATACAGGGAAATAATTCCAACGAGTGGGGATATATATGTAAATGACAGAGATATAACAGACATGAAACGCTCACAAGTTCCAGAATTTAGAAGAACTTTAGGTGTTGTTTTCCAAGATTTCAAATTGATTCCATATAAAACTGTTTATGAAAATATTGCCTATGCTCTTGAAGTTACTGGGGTAAAATCAAAAGATATCAAGCCAAAAGTCGAAAAAGCTCTTGAACTTGTAAATTTGTCAGATAAAGCAAAGAGATTTCCACATGAGATATCTGGTGGTGAACAGCAGAGAACTTCTATTGCAAGAGCTATTGTTGGAAATCCAATTATTTTGGTAGCAGATGAACCAACAGGTAATTTAGACCCTGAGTCTTCTTGGGATATTATGGAGCTTTTGGATAAAATCAATAAAAATGGAACAACGATAATAATGGCAACACATAATAGAGATATTGTCGATGTTATGAAAAAAAGAGTTATACTTGTAGATAGTGGACAAATTGTATCTGATAAAGAAAAGGGTGAATATTTCCCAAATCTCAAGAAATAAATATACACTAAGAATTGCTGTAAGTTTAGATAAATTATAAAACATAAAAATTGAGGTACATAAAAAATAAATGAAAATTTCTGAAGCTATTAAAGAGATAGTGAAATTAGAAGGTATTTCTATCTTTAATGATTACAAGAGATTCAGGGGATTTTTGGCAGATTTTTCAACTGGAACACATAAAAAAGAACTTGATGTTTTTAAAAATGCTGTTGATGAAAATATGTTAAAAATGTGTATAGATGACACATTAGAAAATAGCCGTAAAATTTCTAAACTACGGTATGCTCTTGAAACTAAAGGTATTTCTGAAGATTGGATAAATTTTATAATTGAATCTTTGGCTTTGCCTTTGGGTTGGAATTATACACCAAGACCAACAACTCAACAGCAGCCACAAACTCAACAGGTACAAAAACAAAATACTTCTTCAAGTCAAAATGAATGGACTTGTTCTTGTGGAACTGTAAATACAACTAATTTTTGTGGTAATTGTGGATCAGCTAAGCCAGTTCCAAAATCTGTGGATTGGACTTGTGTTTGTGGTACAGTAAATACAACTAAATTCTGCACAACTTGTGGAAAACAAAAAGGACAGCAACAGACACAACAACCAGTGCAACAAAAGCAAGCACAGCAAAATCAAGTACAAAAGTCTCAACAAATACAAAAAGTTCAAACACAAGTTATACCTCAAAAACAACAGGTACAACAACAGGGAAATCTTTTTAAAAATGCCAAGGTTGGTGATTATGTGAAATTTGGCAATTATCCACAGACTGCAGATGGTGGTAGTTTGCCTATTGAATGGCAGGTATTGGCAATGGAAAATAATAAAATACTTGTGATTTCAAAATATGGTCTTGAAGCAAGGCGTTTTGATAGCAGTTCAAATAATTGGGAAAATAGCGAAATTCGCCAATGGTTGAATGGTGAATTTTATAATAGAGCATTTAGTGAACAAGAGAAGAAATTGATAAGAAATTCAGGGATTTCTACAAAAAAAGTTTATAGAGGTGTCTTTTTAGTATTTGGTAAAAAAGAGGAATTAAGTTATACAGATGATTATATTTTTCTTTTGAGTAAAGAAGAGGCAGAAAAATATTTTGCCAATGATGATGCGAGAAGATGTAAAGCAACTGATTATGCTAAAAAAAATGGGGCTTATGTAGCAGATAATGGCTATAGTTGGTGGTGGTTGCGTTCTCCTGATCTTGGTAATGGCGATGGTGTCTATTGTGTCGACAATGACGGTTTTATCAACTACAACTGTTATGTTCACGATGATGATCTTTTTGCGTGCCCCGCTTTGTGGATAAATCTTTAATCTTTTTAAATTAATCTCTTTAATTTTAAAAATTAAGGAGAAAAAAATAGGGGGAAAATAAGTGCAGAAATTACCAATAGGTATTCAAACATTTAAAGATATTCGTGAAGAAAATTATTTATATGTTGATAAGACAAAACAAATATTACAACTTATAGAAAATGGTAAATATTATTTTCTATCTCGTCCTCGTCGTTTTGGAAAATCTTTAACTTTGTCAACATTAGAGGCAATGTTTAAAGGTAAAGTTGAACTATTCAAGGGACTTTATGCCGAAGAATGGGTAAAAGAACAATCTACACATCCAAATTCAATTATAAAAATTGATATGAGTGGATTAGGTTATTATACTAACATTAAAGAATTAAATGAGTCTCTTATTGATTATCTTGAAGAAATTATAAAAGATTATAATTTAAATATTAAATCAACAGAAAGTTCAGGTCGTTTATTTTTTAAAACAATAAAAGAATTATATAAAAAATATGGTCAAGTTGTTGTACTTATTGATGAATATGATAAGCCTATAACGGACAGTATTGATAATTTAGAAAAAGCTAATGAAATAAGAGAATTTTTGCGTTCTTTTTATACAATTCTTAAAGATTCAAGTGACTATTTGAGATTTATCTTTATAGCTGGAATATCAAAATTTAGCAAAGTTGGAATTTTTTCAGGATTAAATAATTTAAAAGATATATCTATGATGGAAAAATATGGGGATATAGTAGGTTATACTCAACAGGAACTTGAAAATAATTTTGGAAGTTGGATTGAAAAAAATTCACAAAAAATGTCTTTGAATAGGGAAGAATTACTTGCAAAAATAAAAGATTATTATGATGGATTTTCTTTTGATGGTAAAGTAAGAGTATATAATCCATTTTCAGTATTGAATTTTTTTGATGAAGGTAATTTTTATAATTATTGGTATGATTCAGCCACACCCTCATTTCTTGCCAAATATTTAAAAAAACATAAAATAAAAGACCAAAAAGAATTTATTCACAAAAAAGTATCTATTAATTTTACAAGTTCAAAAGAAATAGAAACTGCAAGTGTAGAGAGTTTTTTATATCAAACTGGTTATTTGACAATAAAAGAAAAAAAAGAAAATATGATAATTCTCGATTATCCAAATGAAGAAGTTTCTATATCAATGACTCAGTTAATTCTTGATAATTTTTATAAAATTACAGATTATATGGGTTTAGGATATGAAATTTGGGAAGCAATAAACAATGCAGATATAAAGAAAATTGTTAATATTTTTAATGAAGCATTAAAGCCAATTCCTTATGACGATTATCCCAATAGAGATGAATTTTGGTATCGCTCTTTATTTGTGATGTTACTTTACGCTACAAGGCTTTTGGTTTTTCCTGAACCACATACTTTTGATGGTCGCCCTGATATTGTAATTCCTTATGGGGATTATATTATTATCTTTGAATTTAAATTTGCTGAAAATGAAAAAGAAATAGATAAAAAACGAGTTGAAGGTCAAGGGCAAGTAAAGCGATATTCAGAAACTTATTCAAATCAAAATAAACAAATAATAACAGCGGTATTTATTGCAAATGATGAAAAAAGACAAATAGTTATGTAAATTAGCCAATCTACTTCATTAAACTACTGAATTTAATTTACAGTCTTAGATTGTAAACTCTAATTTTACAAGTTTAAATTGTTTATTCTCTGCTATCGCCAATTTTTGGGTACAAACCACAAAAATTGGCTAATTGGAATTTTGCCAATACATTCTATAAAACATACACACAGAAGAGGGGAAAAAGGAAAAAATATATTTCCGTAAGAAAAGGGGATAATAAAATTATAAAAAATGTTAAAAAATCTTGTAAATTTACCTTATTTTTTTAAAGAAGTTTTCTTTAATATGAAAAGAAATCTTCTTATGACTGTAGCTTCAGCATCTACAGTTATGATTTTATCACTTATTTTAGGATTTTTTATAATTGCCGTTATGAATTTAAATTATTTAAGTGAAAGGATTGTAAAAGATATACAAATTGTCGCTTATATAAGAAACGGCATTTCCAAAAGTGATATGAAACTTTTACAAAATAAAATTGCTGTAATAAAAGATGTAACAGATGTAAAATTTATTTCTAAAGATGAAGCATTAAAAAATATGCGTAAGAAAATGGGAGCTTCTCTTGAACTTGAAGATATAGGAGAAAATCCACTTCCAGATTCTTTTGAAATAAAAATAGCAGATTATGATAAAATAACAGATGTTGCAGATAAAATAAAAACAAATTCTGAGATAGAAGATGTAAAATATGGTGAGGACATCACAAAAAATCTTCTTTCGATAAACAAAGCAGTAAAAACAGGTGGAACATTAATTATTTTAGCACTTATGGCAGCAACTGTTTTTATTGTAAGTAATACAATTAGAATTACTGTTTATGCAAGAAGAAGAGAAATTGCTGTAATGCAACTTGTCGGAGCTACAAACTGGTTTATAAGATGGCCATTTGTTCTTGAAGGTATTCTATATGGCTTCTTTGGTGCGATAAGTGCTTTGATAATTCTTTCTATAGCATATTCGAATTTTATACCACATATTTTGCAGGCACTTCCATTTTTGACATTGGTAAAACCTGAAAATCTCACATTCCGATTATTTTTTATTTTGATGCTCACTGGAATATTTGTTGGAACTGTTGGCAGTTGGATCTCTGCAAATAAATATTTGAAAAATTTCATAAGTAGAAGTAAATATAATGTATAAAATAATTAGTATAATACTTATTTCAATTTTCATATCTCTTGTTTTTGTAATGCCTGTTGAATCAGCTCAATCAAAAGAAGCAAAGGCAAAGATATTGCGATTAAAACAGCAAGAACAAAGGCAAAAAGTCAATCAGTCGAGAGAAAAACTCGATGCTGAAAAGAGCAAACTTGATGAGTTCAATGCAAGGGAATCTGAATTGGCTTCTAAGGTCAAAAAGACTGAAGAATCACTTTGGAAGACCGAAAATGAAATCAGATATACAATTTTTGAACAAGATAAATTGAGTGCTGATATTCAGGAAACTAAAAATCAGATTGAGCAGTTAAAAATTGATATAGCTGATTCAAGAAAAAAATTGTCTGGTCGTCTTAAAGAAGTTAACAAAAGGCAGATGTCCGACTATTGGGCTGTTCTTTTTAAATCAGATAATTTTTATGATTTTGTTACAAGGCTTGATTTTATCAAAAAAATCACACAAAATGACATAAAAGAGATAAAGAAGTTAAGAGAACAGAGATTGAAATTAGAACATCAAGAAGAACAACTTATTTCTCTTAGAAATGAATTGATTGAGGCAGAAAAGAGATATAGGGAACAGCAGATGAGAGAAATGCAACTCAGAGCAGAACAGAAATCTGTTTTGGATCAGGTATCTGCTCAAAAAGCTGTTCAATCAAAACTTGTATATGATTTGGAATTTATGACAAGGGGAGAAAATGCTGAACTTGAAGAGTTGATCCGACAAGAACAGGCTCTTTATGCAGGTCAAACAAGAAAAATTAAACCTGCAGGAAAACCTCAAAAAGTCGTTTCTTCCAGCTCTTTTATTTGGCCTGTAAGAGGAGTTATAACTTCGCCTTTTGGATACAGAATGCACCCAATAAGAGGCAGATATATATTCCATTCAGGAATAGATATTGGTGTTGCCAGTGGAACTCCTATTAAATGTTCTGCAAATGGAACTGTTATAATGTCAACTTGGTATGGCGGTTATGGAAATTGCATAATAGTTGATCACGGTGGCGGTTGGTCAACACTTTATGGACATTGTAGTGCTTTGTATGTAAGTAAGGGAAAAACAGTTATGCAGGGAACGGTCATTGGAGCTGTTGGCTCAACAGGTATGAGTACTGGACCACATCTTCATTTTGAAGTCAGATATAATGGCTCACCAGTCGACCCAAGGTCAAGGTTGTAAAACAGATGAAGATAAAACTAAAAAAGAATACAAATAATGACAAATCTGATTTTTGGAAAGATTTAAAAGAGATTTTAAGAAATATTATAGCTGGTGATATAAGTGATGAAGCTAAACTTACCTTAATTATTTTCA
>JBGUKW010000234.1:0-2160 GCA_045114665.1 Candidatus Xenobia bacterium
AACATAGGTGTAGGGTGGATAAGAGCAGCTTTGCCTTTTCCTTTTTTCTCTTCCAAATACTTATCTTTTTCTATCAGTTGTTTTAAAATCCCAGCCCTTGTTGCTACCGTTCCAAGACGCAAATCATCTTTCAGAGACCCAAATGATTTATCATACAAAAATTTAGCCGGTTTTTCCATTACAGCCAACAATTCGCCATTTGTGTATCGTTTTGGACATACTGTTGTTTTTTCTGCTCCATGAAATCCTTTTACGTGAACGATATCTCCCTCTTTTACATCAGGTAAAATAACATCTTCCTCTTTTTTTACAAGCAATTCAGTATATCCTTTATCTAACAAAATCTTTCCTGATGAACGGAACTCAAAGCCATTATTTTCTGTTATAATTTGGGTTTTTTCATGCACAAGAGGAGGCAAAAAAATAGCAAGGAATCTGGAATAAATCATAGTTAGGATTTCAACTTCTTCTTTTGATAAAGAATCCAAGTTCGGAATTTCTCCTGTAGGCGATAACGCATAATGTCCTTCTTTTTCCATAGCCTTGTCATTTATGTATTTTTTATTCTTTTTTACCATATCAATGTCAGTATCTGTAATCTTTTTCACGAATGGTTGTAAAGCATCAATATACGATGTTGCTTTAATCATTCCATAAAAATCCATATTACTCCCCAGGTAGCAACAGCTTGTTCTTGGATAAGAACAAATCTTTTTTTCATATAATGACTGAACAATGTTTAAAACCCTATCACCATCATATCCATACTTTTGAGAAGCTTCTATTTGCAAGGAACTTAATGTATACAGTTCCGGTGCATTTTGCTTTATATTTTTTTTCTCGACAGTCTTTACCCGGGCTTTTTCATCATCCAATTTTTTAATGAACTCACCCAATTCCTGCATATCTTTAAATCGGACATGTTTATTTGTTTCTTCACTGTCTTCACTAATAAGAACGCCCTTGAATCTTTCATCATAAATGCTTTCTAATTCATAGCTTGTACTTGGTTTAAAGTTTTGGATTTCCTTTTCTCTTTGATAAACAATCTTACATACCGGAGTTTTAACCCTTCCCACGGATACACGCCCCATCATTTTTAAGCTGCTGGCTTCTGAGAGGTTCATTCCAATAAGGTAATCAATATGTTGTCTGGTCTGCGCCGCACAATACAAATCTACCAACCTCTTTGTGGTTCTGTCATTTTCCATGTTTTTTAAAGCTTTAAGGATATCTTCCTCTACTTGAGAGTTTGTCCAAAAACGAAATACAGGAAGGTTTGTTCCAATTTTATTGATTACGATATTAATAAGGAGTTCACCTTCCTGGTCAGAATCTCCGGCGTGAATGATAAAATCATATTTTCCGGAACGTATTTCTTCTTTTATTGAAGAAAATATCTTTCTGGCTCTTTCGTTTCCAATAACTTTGTATTCCCATCCCTCATATTGGGAAGGATGAAAAGGTAAATTTTCCCATTTCCACTGTTTTTGTTCTTCATCAATTTCAGATGGTAATTTCAATGTTAGTAAGTGGCCATATTGTTCCATAAAAGTAATATCATAATCAAATTCATTACGATGGTCATTGTATACTTTTTGGATAGCATCTCTTTCTGATTTTTTTTCAGCAAGTAATAAAGCTCGCAAAACAATCATCCCCTTTCTTGATGTTTTTTCACATCTATCCCTAATATGATTGTTTTTACAAAAAAAAACCGAAAAAAAATTAATTTTTTCGGTTTTTCTTTAAAAATTTTCTTAAACAACGATAATATCAAACAGACTATCATCTAATAACCTGATAGTGCAAATTTGTTGTTTTTTCACAGATAGAAATGTAATTTTTTTTACAAATCCCGTTTTTTCTATTTCTTTAATTTCTGCCTCGAGTAACATCCCATGATTTTTTTGTTGCATAAATTTTTTAATTTGGTTCATTTTTTTTATTCCTTCCTTTTTTTTTAATTAATCTTTTTTGAATTCACAAAAGTGTATATTCCAGCAGTAACAAAAGTAAGTTAGCCAAAATAACAAGAAATATTTTAACATTAAAATCACGACCAGTTATTACGTGAACTACCCATCACCTAAAGGTAATGGGCTTCTAAGAGCCTTACGGCTCTATTTAAGAAGTTTGATTGCTTATGCAATCCTTATT
>JBGUKW010000235.1:0-16442 GCA_045114665.1 Candidatus Xenobia bacterium
ATATATGGCTGTACACTGCCACTTTGTCATTGCGAGGCGTAGCCGTGGCAATCTAAGCCTGTAAATTATTATTTACTTAAAAAATGACATCGCTTCTAATTACAGTATTGTTTTTAATAATTCGATTGAATTTTCTTCATTTGGATTATTTGTTCCAAGGATTCCACCAAATGCACGAGTTAAAAGGTTCTTTTTCAATTCCTCAACTCTTTCTATTTCTTTTTCTGCTATTTCTTTGACTTGTTTTTCTTTTGACAAAACGAAATCAAGGATTTTTACAATCTCTTTTTGTTCTTCAAGTGGTGGAAGATTTATAGGCAATTTAGAATAACTTCTAACATTAAAATGTTCTATAACACTACCTCTTTTATTTGCAAATATTTCATCACGAATAATTGGAGAATTGGTATATGCACATAAAAATTCAGACAATATTTTATCTTTATTTGGAATAGCAATTAAAACATCTATTGCATTAAAACCATCAAATTCTTCTGTAACCATACAAGCAGTACCTGGATTTCCTGAACGAACAATTAAAATATCTCCAGTATGAACAATAGTTCTTTTATTTAGTTTCATACCTATTGGATTTAAATAAACCCAATCAAAATTATCGACATGAAACTCACGAACATTTGCAGAACGAAAGGCAGGAGTTCCATTTTTTTCATCAGTGTAATATTGACTTGGTTTTATAACTATTCCAACTTTTACATCTTTGCAAACATTACCTATATTTGTATTAACCCAATTATCAAAAGATATATTATTTTCTTTTCTCCAATTTTTAGTCAATTCGCCAATAAATGCTTTGTGTAAAATTAAATTTTTCCTATAATTATAAGTATCAACAACTTTTTCTAATTTCTCTTTTGCCTCATTGAGTTTAGAAATGTAGTTGTCAAGTTTATTTACAATCCGTTCTTGTTCAGCAAGTGGTGGAAGAGGAACTGGAAAAACTTTTAACTTATTTATAGTTATTTGTGGTTGAGCTGAACCTGTTACTATTCTTTTAACATTAAGAATTGAATATAAATAATAAATAAATTTTGCAGGAATTGATATATTTTTTCCTTCAATAATCAAAGAATTACTTGTTATAAAAGATTTAGGAAATGAAAAATTCATTACCCCACTATAAGCTCCTCTACAACTCATAAGAGCCTTGGGCTGTTCAAACATATATTCATTATAATATCCAATCTGACCATTTGCCCCAAAAACAGGAAATCCTTCTTCTATTAAGTCTTTAGAATATAATCCTTTACCATATACTATAGAAAAAATTGATTCCGTTTTTACCCAACACCAATTTTGAGGTATTTTATAAGGTTGTTTATCAACTGGAATAAGTGCATTATTCAATTTTTCTTCTATTGTCGATTCTTCGGCTTTTTTTTTTGCCATTGTCTCTCCTCTTCTGTCTCTTCAGTCGTCCTTCTCTCATAAAAAAATATTTTTTGTTAAATTAACTCGTTCTGCTAAATGCAATGACATTTCCTCTAAATAGAGGCTTTTTGGGTAATTTTTACAAACAAGCCCTAATTCGCCGAGTTAATAGAAAGATTGCAAACATGATCTTCTGCCTCTGCTTCTTCTTTTCTGTACATTCTCTGTCTAAGCATAAGAGAAGCAAAATCCACCAAATGACCGTCAAACTCTGGTCCATCTATACATGCAAATTTTGTTTCATCCCCTACTTGAACTCTACAGCCACCACACATTCCAGTTCCGTCAATCATGATTGGATTTAAACTTACTATTGTCTTGACACCATATTTTTTTGTAAGATCAGCAACTGTTTTCATCATTATAACAGGACCAATAGCTGTTACTTGTGCAATTTTTTCGCCTCTATCTATTATTGATTTCAAAGCATCAGTAACAAAGCCTTTAATTCCTTTTGAGCCATCATCTGTAGTTATAATAACTTCATCACTTATTTTTTTTAATTCATCTTCGAGAATCAAAATATCTGAATTTCTTGCTCCTATTATTGAAATAACTTTATTACCTATCTCTTTCATGCTTCTAACAATAGGATATATTGGGGCAATTCCAATTCCACCACCAACACAAATAACAGTCTTGTCAGTTTTGTATATCTCTGATTTTTGACCGAGTGGACCAACAAAATCTTTTACATAATCACCCTCATTTTTTTCAGATAGTAATTTTGTAGAAACTCCTATAGCTTGAAATATAATAGTTATAATTCCTTTTTCTCTATCAAAATCTGCTATTGTAAGCGGAATCCTCTCTCCAAATTCATCTATATTTACGATTACAAATTGACCTGCACATGCTTTTTTGGCAATCTGTCTTGCCTCGATTTCAAATAAAAAAACATCTTTTGAAAGAATTTTCTTTTTTATTATTTTAAACATGATCTATCCTTCTTTTTTAGATAAAAAAATAAGTGCTGATTCAAATTGACCAACACTTATAAAAAAACTGAGGCGGCAGGATTCGAACCTGCGATATCGGATCCAAAGTCCGATGCCTTACCACTTGGCCACGCCTCAATTCAACAGACACTATTATAATTAAAAATATTAAATATGTCAATATATTTTAAAAATATTTTTTAAAAAAATTTTATTTAATTTTCACAGAATTCATCACTTTATCAACATCTGATGTATTTTCAGGCTTTGGAAATTCTGCAATTAAAATATAAATTTTACCATTATTTGTTGTAGAAAAAACCTTTCTAATCTTATTTGACTGCGTTTTTCCCTCAATAACAGAATATTTAGTTCCATTAAATGTTACTTCACTTGTCTGCTTTGAATTTATCTTTCCAATAAATTTTTCAGCTTCTCTTTTTGCAGAAGATTCATCACTTCCTCTTCCTGATATTGGCTTATAGACTATAAACATTATTCCCTTTTCAAAATTTGACATAACCCACATATATTTATCATCTATATTAGACTGCTGTGGAACATCAGCCCATTCAGAGGTTATAGTCATAGACACATCTCCTTCAGGACTTTCTGCCAAAATATCTGTATTTTGAATTGCAGGAGAAGCAATATTTGCACTTGCTGGAACATTCATTGAGTTTAATTTTTGACTTGCAAGCTGTGCATAAGGGGAATTTGATATTTGACTACATTTATTTAAAAATTCAATACTGCTATTTTTTTCTTCTTCTGTTGTCCCTGCTCCATAAATCAAACCAATAGCATATAGCGATTCGGCATCATTAGGATTTATACCAACAACAGTTTTAAATTCTCCTAAAGCCTCTGCATATTTTTTCTCTTTTGAATATGTCAAAGCAAGTGCTTTATGAAGTTCTGCAGAAAATGGAAAATTTCTACTCGCTTTTTTATAACAAGCTTCAGCATCAAAATATCTTCCCATTTTATAATAAATATTTCCCATATTTATTGCAGCCTTTATAGAATATGGATTTTTAACATTAGCCGTCTTATAATAGTTCATGGCCGATAGTGAATCGCCTTTTTGTTCTGCTAAATATCCAAGATTTAAATATGCTTCAACATAATTAGGGCGTTGTTCAGTTATTTTCTTAAAATTTTTCTCAGCTTCTTCTATATTGCCACTTTTAGCTTGTAACATAGCCAACATATTTCTTGCATATACATTATTTGGACTTTTTTCAAGTGCAGCTTTTAATGTCTTAGTAGCTTTCTCAGTATCTCCTGACATTATCTCTTCAATACCTTTTGTATAAAGAGCAATACTCGAATCAGGATTTATTTTTGCCGACTTTTTCCATTCTGCTACAGCTTCTGGAAGTCTGTCCATAGCTTGATATGCAACACCAGTATAATAATACAACTCTCCTGCTTTTGGAAACTCTTTCTTTATTTTAGCAAGCATTTTTATAGTCGCCTCATATTTGCCTTTTTCAATTAAACTTTTGGCATAATTTGCACTCGCTGCTAAAATATTATTTTCTGCATCTTTATAGCCAGGTTTTATAGATAATGCTTTGTGATAAAGTTCCAATGCCTTATCATAATCATGCATCTCTGCATATATAAACCCCAAATTATTTGCAATAACATGACTTTGTTTCATTTTTAAAAGTTTTTCATAACATTCAGCTGCCTGAGAATATTGTTTTTTCATAACCAAATTATCAGCTTTTTTCTTCAAATCATCAAATTGAGTAGCCCATGAAAATGAAAAACAAGATAAAACCATAACTAAAACGAAGAAAAATATTTTTTTCATGATTATTACCTTTCAATTTTTTATATAATTATAGTATGTTTTTTCTATTTATTATTCCTCATTGCCTTTGTTAGAAAGCAGTATATTTTATTTTTTTTACTAAAAACTAAAAAACTTTTTATATTTTTTTAAAAATCACACAATTTATCCACTTATCCACAACAAAAACTTTTAAAATGTGGATAAATGATCATGACTTATAACCATGACTTCTTACAAAAATATAATCTGCTTTTTTAAGAAATAAAATTCAACATATTATTCACTGTTATTTCCACATGCTTTTTAAAAAATCAAAATGAATAAATGCTTGACATAAAATTAATTGAATGCTAAAATTCTAAGAATAATTATATTATATGATTTTACAATGCAAAATCATAATACATTCTAAAATAGTTCGTAAACAAAATTATTTAAGCAACGAGTAAATCTTACTTAGAATGTATTGGAGGAATCAATAAAGATGGAAGTAGTTATTTGGATTGTTTGTTTTATTTATGGAGTAGTTTGCTTTACTCTCACTGGAGCAGTAATGTTACAAACTTCAAAAGCTGAAGGTTTAGCAGGAATACTCGGTGGTGGTATGCAGAACGATTTCAAAGGAAAAGAAGCTAAAAATAGCAGAGAAGAAACATTTAAAATGTGGACTAATTACCTTTGTATCGCTTTTGTAATTTTATCAATAATTTTGAGTTTTTGGTTTACACATATGCCAATAGCAAAATAGTAGATTAAAATGAATTCAAAAAACATATTTACTGTAATAATATTTAGTATTTTTTGTTTCTTTTTTTGCTCATCTTGTACAGAATATTTACAAGATAGAATAATAGAAAATAAAATAAAAGTTGCGGTAAAAGGAAAATCATATTCACTAAATCCATATATAGCAAAAGAGCAGAATTCTCTTGAAATAAGGGATCTGCTTTTTTTGAGTTTTTTTGACTGGGATGAAAATTGGAATATATTTCCTCGCCTTGCAGACAATGTCAATCTAAAAAACTTTTATAGGGATTTAGACGGAGAGCACACATTAAAAATAGATATATCTCCAAATGTCAGATGGTCTAATGGTCTATTTTCAAATACAGGTGATATAACATTTTCTTGTATCGCCATATCACACCCAACTATCGAAAAAATAAATGAATCATGGTTTTCAGATATGGGAAAAATAGAGTCTATAACTCCATATGCATTTACATTAAAGCTGTCAAGAGCAGATTTATCTTTTATTCCAGATTTTAGACCCATTCCATTTTACGCACTAAAAGATTCAATGTTTTCTGATTCAAATTCATTTTTTAAAGATCCTGTTAAAATATCTCTTGTATCAAATGGACCTTATAAAATATACAAATATAAATTAAAAAATAGGGCTATTTCAAATGTAAGATTGATAAAAAATGAAGAATATATATCAGATACAAATATAGATGAAATAGACATAGACTATTATTCAAACATTTCTAACAAAACATTTGAAACATATTATAAAAAATATGATTTTTTACCTTCTTTAAATAAAGATCAAGCAGAAATAATAAAAAAAGATAGTGAATATAATGTATTCTCTTGTGAGGGAACAAAACTTTTTGCAATATTTTTTAATATGAGAGGAATAACATCTGATGTCCTCTTTAGAAATGCAATATATAAGCAAATTGATAGAAAAAAGATAGCGGAACAATATCTTGATAAAAGTGCAAATTTTGCAGAGAGCTTTTTTAATAAAAGAAGATATGATTTTATTCCATTATTTGACTATCAATATTCTTCAGCTGAGGCTTTAGATGCAATAGTTGATGCTAGAATGTCAATAAAAGACGGTAAAGTTGTAATAAATGATAAACCAATTCATATTACAATAGCAACAACACCAGACTCTGCAAATGTAGCTAAAATGGTTGAATCCGATCTAAAAAAAGCAGGAATAGAAACTACATTAAATATATATAAATCTCTTTCTTACTATGATATTTTAGATTTAAAAGAAAAGCCTGATCTATATGTTATATCTCTTGAATCAGACCTCTTTACAGAACCTGGATCAATATTTTCATCTGGAATGGGAAATGTTTATTCTAAAATGCCTTATTCAGATATGTGCCTTTCAAACTGGAGAGATGAATATAATACAAGACTTTGCATTGATTATATAAACATCTCAGATATTGAAGAAAGAAAAAATATTTCTGAAGAACATCAAAGACTTGTTTTTGAGAATCTTCCTGCAATTCCATTATTCTTTGATTTTAAATATTGTGCTTCTACAAAAAAAATTAATGGAATAAAACCACGAGGTTTCGGTTCCGATATGTGGAATGTCGAAACTTGGAAAGTTAATAACTGATGTCAAAACTTCTAACAGTAAAAAATTTATGTATATCTGCCAAATCAGATAAGGAAACAGTAGATATAATATCGGATGTATCTTTTTCTTTAAAAAAGGGAGAAATGTTTGCCATTGTAGGTGAATCAGGAAGTGGAAAAAGCATAACAGCTCTTTCCATAATGGGGCTTCTCCCAAAGAATTTTTATATTTCATCTGGTTATATTGAATTTAATGGCAAAGATTTAATAGATATATCAACAAAGGAGAGAAGAAATATAATTGGAAGTAAAATTTCAATGATATTTCAAGATCCTTTGACAGCTTTAAATCCACTTTTGACAATAGGCTTTCAAGTTTCAGAAAATTTGATAATACATGGAAAAATGAAAAAGAGAGATGCACTTGAAGAAAGTGCTAAACTTCTTGAAAAAGTAGGAATAACAAATAGTAAAGAAAGACTTTCATCATATCCACATCAACTCAGCGGAGGTATGCGTCAAAGAGTTATGATCGCATCTGCTATCTCAATGAAACCTGAACTCTTAATAGCAGATGAACCAACTACAGCTCTTGATGTTACTGTTCAGGCGTCGATCATGCGTCTCATAAAAAAATTATGTAAAGATAATGATTCTTCATTGATGTTAATTTCTCACAATCTTTCACTCGTGAAAAATACATGTTCATCTGTTGCAGTCATGTATAGTGGTTCAATACAGGAATCAGGACTTTGTGAAGATGTACTTACAAATCCATTACATCCATATACAAAGATGTTAATTTCATGCCTTCCAAAAATGGACTCATCAGAAAAATTAATATCTATATCAGGAACGCCTCCTGCCCCTTCAGAAAGACCAAATGGCTGTTCTTTTAATCCAAGATGTCCAAATGCCAAAGATATCTGTAGAAAGAAAACACCTGCATTAAAAGAAGTCAAAAAAGGTCATTTTGTAAAATGCTTCAATTTGGAGGAAAATCAATGATTGAGCCTCTGATTAAGACTGTTAAATTAAAAAAATACTACTCAGTTTCATCTGGTGGCTTTTTTAACAGAAAAAAAACAATAGTAAAAGCTGTTGATGGTGTATCAATTAAAATACAAAAAAAAGAGACTTTAGGAATCTTGGGTGAATCAGGTTGTGGAAAAACGACTTTGGGAAGATTGATTCTAAATCTTATTAAACCGACTTCTGGAAAAATATTATATAATGGTCGCCAAATACAAAATATAAATCCAGAATTACAAATAATTTTTCAAGATCCATATTCTTCTTTAGACCCTTCAATGACAATAGAAGAATCTTTAAATGAACCAATGGTTGTAAATGGTATTGAAAGATTAGAGAGAGAAAAAAGAATAAATAATCTGCTTGACAATATAGGTTTTTCTAAAAATATATTGAGCAGATATCCACACCAATTCAGTGGAGGACAGAGGCAAAGAATAGTTATAGCAAGGGCATTGACATTACAACCTTCATTTGTTGTTGCTGATGAACCTGTTTCAGCACTCGATGTCTCGATTCAAGCTCAAATATTAAATCTGTTAAAAGATTTGAGGGAAATATATTCTCTTTCATATCTATTTATATCTCATGATTTATCTGTAGTCAAATATATAAGCGACAGAATTGCTGTTATGTATAAAGGCAAAATACTTGAAGAAGGTAATTCTAACGATATTTGTACAAATCCAGTACATCCATATACGAGACTTTTGATAAGTTCACTTCCTGAATATTACTCACAAAATGAAGATTCAAAGGAAATAGAAAGAGAACAAAAAGGAAATTGCGTTTTTTATCATCGTTGTCCATTTGCAGATAATAAATGTGAAAATTCAGAAAATATAAAATTTAAATTATTGGATAACAATCATAAAGTTAGATGTCTAAAAGCAAAAAAAATTGTGGACAATAATTATAATTAAATGTAAATAAGTTTTCCACAAAAAAATAAGATTGACAATAAATTAAGTCATGGTCATAGAGCATGTCTAAAATTAAAATTTAGCAAAAAAATATGTGGATAAGTGAATAAAATTATTTTTCAATTTTTTTTAGTAGTCATGGCTGTAATACTTTTTTAGCTAAAAAAATATATTTATTTTTAGTTGAAAATAATGTGGAAAAATTACATATATAGGCTAATAAAATGCTTTTAAAAGTTTGTGGATAAGTGAATAACAAAACCTGTTTTCAAAAAAAAATGTTTTATTCACATTATTCTGTGAATTTTCTGTGAATGTATAGTGTTTTTATGTGTATCATTACATTAATGGAAACAAAATGTGAATATAAATTCACATAGAAAACACATTAAAGATCGGCTTATAAATGATCTTTAGACCATTTATCCACAATATACACATATTCTATAACTAATATTAAATTATTTATAAAAAATAAATTTAAAATAAAAAATAGAGAAAAAAATATATTAATCATAAAATAAATTTTTAAATAAAATAAATGTGGATAAAACATGTGTTTAAATAAAAAATTAGTGGATAATATTATTAATTAATAGAATACATGGACATTTTTTAATAAACAAATGTGGATATGTGGATATGTTTTAAAAATGCCCTTTTTATACCTTTAGAGTGATTTTTATTTGAAGGATATTAATTATTTTGTTTAGAAAATTATTCACATTATTTTGAAATTATTAATCTCGATATGGGTAGAGGTTATTGATATGTCTGGAGATTTAGATATAAAAAATATATGGGAGAAGTGCCTGAAATATCTTGAAAAAAAGATAGACACAGTTACTTTTGAAACCTGTATAAAAAATATAGAGCCAATTAAGCTCGAAGATAATTTTTTTGTTTTGGGAGTTACACCTTTTGCATTCAGTAAAATTGAAAAAAATGATTATTACAAAAATTTTATTGAAATGGCAATTCAAATGCAAATAGGTGATTCAAATATTTCTATAAAATTTGAAGAAATAGCTGTACAAACTAAGATAATACTTGAAGATACAATAAATGATATTTCTTCAGATGAACCTATTAAGATAAATGGTGCTTCATCTTTTTATATTAACCCAAAATACAAATTTGAAAATTTTGTTGTTGGGGCGAGTAATGAGCTTGCACATAGTGCTTGCTATGCAGTAGCTTCCAATCCTGGCAAAGCATATAATCCTTTGTTCATATATGGAGGGGTTGGACTTGGAAAAACGCATTTGCTTCAAGCTATTGCAAATACAGTTTTGAGTAAAAATCCAAAAACAAATATTGAATATACTTCTGCAGAAAAATTTACAAGTGAATTTATTTCTCATTTAAAAGAATCAAAAACAGAGATTTTCAGAAGAAAATATAGAAATGTCGATTTCCTTTTGATTGATGATATGCAGTTTCTACAGAATAAAAAAGAAACTCAAAATGAGTTTTTTCACACATTTAATGAACTTCATTCAGCAGGAAAACAGATTGTTATCACAAGCGATCGTCCTCCAAAAGAAATTCCAAATATATCTGACCGTTTAAGTTCAAGATTTGAAAGTGGTTTAAAAGTCGATATACAGCCTCCAAATATCGAAACAAGACAGGCTATTTTGATGAAAAAAGCTGAAGTTGAAAAAATATATGTTCCACATGATGTCATAAATTTTATAGCAGAAAATATAACAACAAACATAAGAGAATTAGAAGGAGCTTTGACTGGTGTAATAGCAAGGGCTTCTTTAAAAAATCTTCCTATTGATATGACAATCGCCAAGGAAGCATTGAAAAATGACATATCATATAAAGAACGCGATATAAATATTGATGAAATTCAGAGATGTACTTCTAAATATTTTGGAATAGATGTAGCAGATATAAAGAGTTCAAAGAGAGACCAAAAGTATTCTATACCTCGCCATATAGCTATGTATCTTGCACGAGAAAAGACAAATATGTCCTATCTTGAGATCGCTCGTGCTTTCAATAAGAGCGATCACACAACTGTAAAACATGCCTATGAAAAAGTTTTGGCAAGTTTGAAAAGTGATTCAGATGAGACAAAAAACAATATCAATAACATAATTGATATGATTAAATCATAATTGCGGAGGTTTTTTATGTATTGTGAAGTTTCAAGAAAAGATTTGTTAAATGCACTTTCTGTTGCTTATAAAGCAATAAGTGCTAAATCTCCACTTCCAATCCTTACACATTTTTTGATAGAAGCAGATGAAACAGGTTTAAAAATCTCTGCAACAGATTCAGAACTTGGAATTGAGACATCTGTAATTGCTTCTACTACAGAGAAGGGGATATTTACAACACCTGCAAAGACATTTTTCGAGATAGTAAACCTTCTTTCAGATGATATTATCAAATTGAAATTTGATGAGAGAAACAATGATTTTGCCATAATGACAGACAGTTCTTCTTGTTCTCTTATGACATTAAATGCTGAAGATTTTCCAGAGATTCCTCGTTTTAATGAAGGTCATGATTTTGTAATAAAGCAAAAAGATTTTAAAACAGCTATAAAAAGTGTTCTTTTTGCTGTTGCAGGTCAAGATGAGACAAGAGCTGTATTGACTGGTGTTTGTATAACATTGTCAAATGGAAAAGCAGAATTTGGAGCAACTGATGCAAGAAGACTTGCAATAGTATCTGTTCCTGTTGAATATGAAGGCAAAGAAGATAAACAGTATATAATTCCAAAAAGAACTCTTGACGAAATTTCTAAATTCCTTCAGTCAACATCTGATGAACCTGTTTATGTTGGAGTTAAGAAATCATTGATGTTCTTCCGTGTTGGCAATATTTTTATTACTTCAAAGCTGATTGATGGAAATTATCCAAACTTTAGACAGTTTATAAATGATAAACCAAAATATTCTATTTCACTTTCTAAAAGTGAATTGTCATCTGCTGTAAAACTCGTTTCAGTAGTTGCACAGGATAGAAATTATTTTAGAAGAGTAAAAATTGATGTATCTGAAGATAAATTGAGACTTGAATCAAATACTCAGGATTTGGGAAGTGCTTCAAGAGTTATAGAATGTAAAGTTAAACCTGATGAAGATTTTTCAGTTGCATTCAATGGTCAATTTATACTTGACTCACTTACAAATATAGACGGAGATGAGATTTCATTTGAAGTATCAAGTCCAGAAGCACAGGGTGTTATCAGATCAAAGGAAAATCCAGGACATATCTGTATAATAATGCCTATGAAATTGTAAATAGTTTTATGAAAAAAATCATCTGTGTTTGAATAATTATCAAACACAGATGATTTTTTTTCTTATGTAGCTCCCTAACACATGTTAAACATTTTTCAAGATATAGAAGGAAAAAGCAGAATAAAAAGAAGAAGTTTAGAAAAATATTATAAATATTTTTTCAAATTTTGGTTTAATTTTCTGCCATAAATAAAATAAAGTGTTAATTTATAGTTAGTTTGGTTAAAAATTAATTTGTAAAATCCAAAAATCAATAAATTGACTTTTGGAAATTTGAAATAATATTATAAAAAAAATTGGGATATTTGGGGACATGAAAAAAAGACTTACTTACAAAGAAAATTTGCAGAAGAATGAAAAAATAGACAAAATTGCTCTTGAATCAGAAATGCAAAATTCTTACATAGATTATGCTATGAGCGTTATTATTTCTCGTGCAATCCCAGATGTAAGAGATGGTTTAAAACCTGTTCACAGAAGAATTTTATATGCTATGAACAATTTAAATCTATCTCCTTCTGCTTCTTTTAAGAAATCTGCAGCAATAGTTGGTGATGTTTTGGGAAAATATCATCCACATGGTGATTCTTCTGTATATGATGCACTTGTAAGACTTGCACAAGATTTTAATATGCGTTATCCATTGATAAAAGGACAGGGAAATTTTGGTTCAATAGACGGAGACCCTGCTGCTGCATATAGATATACTGAAGCAAAAATGACAGAAGTTGCTATGGATATAATGGCAGATTTGGATAAAAAAACTGTTGATTTTGCAGAAAATTTTGATGCTTCCTTAAAAGAGCCTAAAGTAATGCCTTCTAAAATACCTAATTTAATTGTAAATGGTTCTTCTGGAATTGCAGTTGGAATGGCGACTAATATTCCACCACACAATATGGGCGAAGTTCTAAATGCTGTTTTATATATGTTGGATAATCCAAATGCCACATTAGAAGAGATAATGAATTTTATAAAAGCACCTGATTTCCCAGGAGGAGGAATAATAATGGGAACTGAAGGGTGTGTTGAAGCATATAGAACAGGCAAGGGGATTATAACAATAAGGGCTAAAATAGAAGAAGAAAGATTGAAAAGACATGAAGCTCTAATTGTTAAAGAAATTCCTTATCAAGTCAATAAAACAAAATTAATGGAACAACTTGCTGACGGCATAAAAAAAGGAAAAATAACACATATTTCAGATTTAAGAGATGAATCAGATAAATCTGGTATAAGAATTGTTTTTGAATTATCAGCAAATTCAAATAAAAAACTTGTATTAAATCAGCTTTACAAATATTCAAATTTACAGATAAGTTATGGCATAATAATGTTGGCTTTAAAAAATGGTGAGCCCAAAATATTATCTCTTTATGAATTGTTGAAATGTTGGATCGATCACAGAATAGAAGTCGTTACTAAAAGAATAAAATTTGATCTAAATAAAAATAGACAGAGAGAAGAGATATTAGAAGCTATATTAAAAGCAATAGATAATATTGACCTTGTAATTTCAATAATTCGACATTCTAAGAACAGAAAAGAAGCAGAGACTAAATTGTGTGAAGAATTGCAATTAACTAAAAAACAGGCTGTGTCTGTCCTTGAAATGAGATTAGAAAATTTAATCAATATTGAAAAAACAAAAATAGAGAGAGAATATAATAAGATAAAAAAAGAAATAATATCTTTTGAAACAATTTTATCAAAAAAAGAAAAATTGATGTCATTTATTAAGAAAGAGATAAATGATATCAAGAAAAAATATCAAGATGAAAGAAGAACAGAGATTTCTTATGATAATATAGAAAATGTTGATTTAGAAGATTTAATTCCAGAGCAGAAAGTTTATATTTCTTTCACTGCAAATGGATTTATAAAAAGATTGCAAAATACTCCTAAAAATAAGGAGTTATGTAGTGATGAAAAATTTATCTACGAAACTACGACACATGAGAATCTCTTGATATTTACTAATTTTGGAAAAGTCTATTCTGTAAAAATTCACCAACTCCCAGAAACAACAAAAAATTCAAGAGGAACTGCTGCAATAAATATTGCTTCTCTATCTGTAAATGAAAAACCAATTTTTATATATCCTATAAAAAATTTCAAAAAAGGAACTGATTTTTTGTTTATATCTTCTAAGGGATTTACAAAAAAAATATCACTTGAATCTCTATCACTTGCCAAAAAAAATGGTGCTACTTTTGCAAAACTTGATGAAGATGATGAAATTTATATTGGCAAAAAATTTGAAGAAAAAGAAGAGATATTGATTGTAGGAAAAAAAGGAACTACATATCTTTTGAGAGTAGATGAGATTGAGCATTCAAACAGAAATTCAAGAGGTTTAAAAACAATATCTACAAGTTCAAAAACAGATAGAATATCAAATATAATACCTTTTGAAAAAGGCAAGGAATTAGTAATATCTACAGAACATGGCTCGTGTTGTAGAATTTCTTCTAATCAATATTTAATACCATCAAAAAGCAATAAAGCTATTGAAGTAATGAAAATTTTGGACAATGAAGAAAATGTAAAGTTTGCTTTTATGGCATTGAAGACAGATAATATTGAATTTAAGGATGAAAAAAATAATTCTGTTGTGATTTCTGTGCAGAGTATAGATACTGCTTCGAGATATAAAAAAGGTTCTAAACCTAAGAATTTAGAATTTAACATTATAACAAGTTTAAATTTGTTAAAAAATTAACAATATGTCAATATAAAATCTCTTCCATTTATAAAAAAAATATATTAGAATATAATGGAAGAAAAAAATTAGGAGGCTTATTATGCAAATAAGCAGTAGTTTACCTTCATTGACACCAGCACAGCTAAGTAAAGCCGATAAAGTAGTTGCTGAGTTTAAACAAGTTGAAGCTGATGTTATCGCTGTTGATAATGATAAAATAGATTTGAATTCAAATGAAGGTGAAGTAAAACTCGATTTTACACCTTTGAAACCAAATGCAAGAGAAAAATTTACTGGCGAAGTTACTTATAATAAAGACACAAAAGAAGCTGAAAAAACATTTGTTACAAAAAATTATGACAAACCAGGCGGAGTTGGTGTAAACTATGCAAAACATCAACTAAAAGACGGAAGCACATTGTACAGAAAAGACGATATGTATCAAGAATTCCCAATGTACAGACAGATTGATGAAGTAGTTGTCGGCAAAGACGGTCAAATAAAATCATTTGAATCTTATGAAGAAAGAGATGATTTTATGGGATTCGGTTTTGGCGGTGGAGACGGTTTCAATATTGCTCATTAATTTATTTTTTAAAAAAAATAAAAAAGCAGTCAATTTTTATTTTTGATTGCTTTTTTTTTATTTATAAATATGCTATAATATCACAATAATTTTTTTTTATTAGGAAGTAAAAAAAATATGAAATATTTAACTTGGGTTGAATTGAACAGAGAAGCATATAATTTTAATATGCAGTCTTTTAAAAATGTTGTTGGTGATAATTGTAAGATAATGGCAATTATCAAGTCAAATGCCTATGGTCATGGACTTTATGAATCGGCAATTTTGGCACAGGACTCAAAATGTGTTGATATGGTTGGTGTCTATGCACTTAATGATGCAAAATATCTTTATGATAAAGGTATAAAGCTACCTATTTTTATAATGGGATATGTTCTGTCAGATGATTTTATGGATATTGTCAAGCATGATTTTTCAGTTTGTATTTCCTCTTTTGATCAACTGAAAAAAGTAAAAGATGTAATAGGAGACAATAAAATAAAAATTCATCTGAAATTTGATTCAGGACTAAGAAGACTTGGATTCTATCCTTCTGAATTGAATGATTTGATGACATTTTTAGATGAAAATAAAAATTTTGTAGTTGAGGGCATATTCTCTCATTTTGCAAATATTGAGGATACAATTTGTCATGATTTTGCAAAATTACAGAGAGATACTTTTGAAAAGATGACACTTCCATTTGTGGAAAAATATCATCCTACAAGACATATAGCATGTTCTGCTGCAGGACTTCTATTTCCAGATACATATTTTGAAATGATAAGAACTGGAATAAGCATGTATGGAATGTGGCCTTCAAGAGAAACTCTCATAACAGCTTTGAAAACAAATAGTAAAATATCTGAATTGAGACCTGTTTTGACTTGGAAAACTCGAATTGCACAGATAAAAAATGTATCTGTTGGAGATACTGTTGGATATGGTCGATCATACACTGTTACAAGACCTGGAAAAATTGCGATCATGCCTGTAGGTTATTATGATGGATATGATAGACATTATTCTAATTCTGCAAAAGTTATTGTAAATGGAATTGAAGCTCCTGTTGTCGGAAAGATATGTATGAATATGTCAATGATTGATGTGAGTCATATAGATGATGTAGCTATAGAAGATGAAGTTATTTTGATTGGTGAAGATGAAAATGCTTCTGTTACAGCTGATTTTCTTGCTGATATTTCTGGTACTATCAATTATGAAGTTACAACAAGAATAAATGCTTCGATTCCGAGAATAATAGTGTAAAAAGGCGTGTTGGTAAATTTTTTATTACTGCTACGCAACTTTTTGTGGGTAAAAAGGGAAGTAACGGAAATCAATTTTTTAGTTCATAATAATTTTCAAAAATACTATTTTTTTATTTTTAGCAATAAGGCATTCACTTCAGACAGTTTTTT
>JBGUKW010000236.1:0-7633 GCA_045114665.1 Candidatus Xenobia bacterium
AAAAAACTCATCAATATATGCAGGTGTTTTTTTATATGCTACTAATTCGTTTTCTCTTCGTGTTTTTAAGGATTTAAATATAAAATGTTCTGTTTCATCTTATGAAGAAGATTTTTTGAATATCAGAAATAGAAGTAGATTCCAATTTTTGCCGTCAATTTATCCGCTTTTTGCATATATTCCAGCTTTTACTTCAAGAGCTACTGTTCCTCATTTTTTTGCAAATGGTGAAGAATTTAAACTCGATAAAAATTTTTCTCTCTCTGTTTTTAATTTTAAAAAATATATGGTTGCTTCATTTAAAAAACCGTTATCTATTTTTCAAGCAAAGAAAAAATTAGCAGAATTAAATCCTTATGGCTTTCTGATTGATATTGAATATATGCCGTCTGATTTGAATTTTGAAAAGATGATTGATGACATATCTGAGGCATATAATTTGGAATTGCCATTTAAAAATTCGGATAAGTATAATTTCAAAAGAGGTTTGAAGTAAAAATAGTTATAAAATTTGCGACGGAAAACCCACAGGCTTACCTCTGTGAAATGAAAGTCACTTTTTTGCTTGACATTAACATAAATTAAATATATAATTTATAATAAACCTTAATATGTATGTGAAAATGGTAAAATTTTGAGAGGATAATAATGAGAATACAAGAAGCAGTTGCTGAAATGATAAAACTGAGAGGTAACGATATATTCAATGATTATAAAAGTTTTTTTGCATTGCTTGACGATTTAGCAACAGAATATCCAAAAGAGAGAAAAATTATCAAGAGAAGTCTTGATGAAGAATTTTTGTCTATTTTTATTGATGATAGCAAAAAAATAGAACATAGAATTAAGATATTGCAGGAACATTTTGAGGATTTGGGACTAAAAGAAGATTATGCTTATTTTATTCTTGAATCTTTTGGAATTCCACTTGGTTGGGGACAAGAAATTTTAGACTTAAAATCCGATTCTCCAGTGCAAGTTCCGAATAATCAGCAAATACAAAATTTAGTGAATGCAAATATTACAGATATATCACTTGATGAAGATGTTTTGAAACAATTTGGTTTTCAAGATAAAAATTCACTTCCTACTATTATTAATATTCCGTCAACATATAAATCTTTTTTAGGTACTACATACAGAATAATTAAAATTGACAGTGAAGTTTTTAAGGATTGTGATAAATTACAAGTTGTCACTATTCCTGATACAGTAACTGAAATAGGTGATAGTACATTCGAAAATTGCATTTCTTTAGAAAAAATAAATATCCCTGATAGTGTTACAACAATAGGAAATAGAGCATTTGCAAATTGTAAATCTCTTGATAACATAATTATTCCAAATAGTGTTGTAGATGTTGGAACAAAAGTCTTTGTTGGCTGTATAAAATTACAAAAATTAACATTGCCAATAAAATATACAATTTTTAAAGACGATGTAGATAAACAGACAGATTTACTAACAGAGGCAAAACAGACAACAAAATTGGCAAGCTTAGATACAAATAAGTTAAAAGCTAAACAGACAACAAATTATATCGATGTGATATTTGATGATGATGTCACTAAACAACTTGGTTATGATCTAAAGTATGAAGGAAAGGATAATGTGATTGTTAAATATTTTAAGAAAAATGGAAAAAATTTAACCATTTTTAATATTCCTGATACTTATGACTACAATGGTAAAAATTATAAAATCACACAAATTGATGAATTTGCCTTTTATCATTCTTTAACATTAACAAATGTAACTATACCAAATAGTGTTACAAAAATTGGTGCAATGGCTTTTAATGGTTGTTCTTCATTAACAAGTATAACAATTCCAGATAGCGTTACAAAGATTGAACGTAGTGCTTTTAATGGTTGTTCTTCATTAACAAGTATAACTATACCAGACAGTGTTACACATACTTTTAAATAACCTTTGAGATAATACCTATTTAGTTGTAGTTTTAAAGATTTTTTATTTATATAGTCAGCTAAAAGTCAGCATAAAAAAGGGGAATAAAGGGCTATTAAATACCCTTAAAGTTTTATTAAATCAACTGCTGAAAAGCGGACATCTGGTGATAAATGTGCATATCTTTGGGTCATTTGAATCGATTTATGACCAAGTAATTCTTTGATTGTGTAAAGGCTCACTCCTTTGATTGCAAGCCAACTTGCGAAAGTATGTCTTAGATCGTGAAAACGAAAATTTGTTATATTACTTTTCTTAACTGCTTTTACAAAGCGTTCATCTACATTCCGTAAATCTTCAAATACTCTTCTACCACTTTCTTTAGGCTCTAACATAGCTAAAAGAGTTTTATTAATCGGCACGGATCGTCGCTCTCCATTTTTAGATTCTTCAATATGAATTAATTTTGCTTTTAAATCTATGTTTTGCCAAGTTAAATTTAGCATTTCCATTTTTCGCATTCCTGTTGTTAATGCCATGGTTATTAATAATTTTAAAGTACCGCTATTTTTTAGTAATGTTTCTGCCTCTTCTTCGGTTAAATAACGAACTCTTGCATTATTCCGTTTAGTTACCTTTAATTTTATAGTTGCAACATTATAATTACACTCCTTCGCCTCGTTTAACACTCCTAAAAAAAATATTGAATACTTCTTAACAGTCTTTCCTGTTATTCCTCCCTTTGTTGTTTTGACATAATCCCAAAAGTCTTTCTCTGTTAATTGTGAAAGTAATTTATCGCCAAATATTAACTCCATTCTTTTTAAATTATATGTATTATTAATAACTGTTACTTCTTTAACTCTTGATTTCAAACGCTCTAAATATTCCTTTGCCCACTCTGAAAAAGTTATTTCTTTCTTCTTTATGTAACCAAAATTCTTTTGATAATTCCTATCTGCTAATAATTTTCTTTCAAGTTCAATAGCAAGAGACTTCATAGCCCCTGCTTTCTTCTCTCTCTGTTTACCCTCTATATCCCAGTATCTAACAAACCAGTTTCCATTCTTCTTAAATACACTCATTTTTTATATTTCCCCAAAAGAAGTTCTGTATATTCAAGAACTTTCTCTTGTCCTTCCTTTGTCATTTGTTTTGCATTATTAATAATATCAGAAATAGCAGGCGATGGATCAGCTGTCTGGATTGTTAATTCTCCTATGGAATCTTGAAAATTACAATTATTAAAACTTGTTTTATTTAAATACTTGACCGATTCTTCCATTTTTTTTACTTTTTTGTTTAAATTATTGACAGAATCTTCAGATAAAAATAAATCCATAGGAATGTCTAAATATTTTGATATTAGAGGAATTTTATCTACTTTAATATTTTGTATATTTCCCGACTCCCAACGGGAGATCGTACCAGCACTAACACCTAATAATTTTCCTAAATCTTCCATGGTCATATTTTTTTCTTGCCTTTTTGTTTTTAGTAAATTTTGAATATCCATTATTACCGCCTCCTTTCTTATATTTTATATTTTTTGTTTTAAAAATGCAACATTTTTTTAAAAAAAAGGTCAAAAGTTTTAAAAATTCTCTTGACAAAATTTTTTTTATATATTATAATTTTTGCATACGCAAAAGGATTTTAAATTTATGTATAATGAATTGAAAGCATTAATAATAAAAAAAGGATTTAAAATAAAAGAAATTGCTTCTTCCCTGAAAATCAGCAGATACACTCTTTTAAGAAAGTTAAAAACAGGAGAATTTAAACTATCTGAAATAAAAAAAATAAGAAATATTTTAGGTTATGAAGAAGTTGATAAGATTTTTTTTGTCTAAAATTTTGCATATGCAAAAAAATATATTAAATAAAAAGTGAGGTGAAAAAAACGCAATACAAACAAGCAAAAGAAACAGTCGAAAAAATGTGGAGTAAGTTTATAGACTTAGAACGAGAATGTCGCTCTCTTCCTAAATATGATGAAATTGAAATGCTTTGTGATAATATAATGGAATCTTTCTGCAGATTAAGTAATAAATTAGACGAATTGGATAGTGAGGTAAAAAATGGATTTACTACAAATAAAGAAAGATTTTGAAGACGGCAAGCCTATCTCCTATGCAGATTTTGGACGCATTTATCCTGTTAATTTATGTGGTGAGAATGTACGAAACGACAGAGAGATTTTTGAATGTTTTGACGGTTTAGGTTGGAACGAAGATGAAGAAGAAGACGAAGAAAGATTTTAGACAACAAATTTATGATGAAACTAACGGAAAATATTCAAACACTCCAAACTTCGGAATTTTAGATTTACTTGTAAATGGAGCTGATGATAAAACAATCTTAAACTATTGTGAAGGTTTATGTTCCGAAGATGAGGACGAAGAAGAAGATGGGGGCTATGACTAAAGAACAGGCAGGAAGGTATTTAGATTTAAGGATTTATCTGTGTGAGTTGGATCGGTTAAATATTAATCTAACTATATTAGCAGAGTTTAGGATTAATGATTTTGCCAATAGTTACAAGGATATAAATCAACTATCTATAGCTTCAAGAGAAATAAGAGACTTTCTTATTAAGAGTAACGCAAAGAGTATAAGTGATGTAATAAGACAAGCTGAGAAGAAATTCAAAAAGTCTTATAACGAGTTTCAAGCTGAATGTCCTGAGATTATAAAAGAGTTTAGAAGTCATTTGACTTCACTTCAAGAATGGGAGGCGGTACACCATGGAGCAATATTTAACAGCAGAACAAGTAGCTGAGCGGTTGTGTTACGCACCTAAAACGATTCGCAAATGGTGCATGTTTAAGAAAATACCCTATACACGGCTTGGCAGAAAGTATCTAATCAAAGAAAAAGACATTATAAATTTCATAAGAAAGGAAGGTAAAAAGCATTGAATATGACAGACAGAGAACGCCTGCAATATATGGCGGAGCAAATGGTGGATTTAAGAGCGGAACGCTTTGAAATAGGATTTACAAATTTTTTGTGTGGCTTTGTTACTGGATTGTTCTTTGTATGGGCATGTTGGAGTTGTTTTATAAATAGATAAAAAAAATCAAAGCCTTTAGAAAGGAAAGAGGCTTTGAAAGAGATTTAAAATGCGAATTATCCATATTTGTATTATAACACTTTCAAAGCCTCGTGTCAATAGTTATGATGGAAGTTAATTTGAGAATTAAAGTTGATATTAACCCACAGTTTACTGAAGCACTTTGTTTTCTTGCTGCTGCCTTAGGGTATCCTTCACGCACTATGGCACAAGAACTAAAGGAAATCGCACAAGAAGTCAAGGCTAAGAAAGAGGCTGAAGAAGCTAAAAAACCTTCTGAACTTCCTGTTAAACAGTGGGAGTGGAGAGAACTTCAAAAATATTGTTTAGACTTAACACAAAAGAGTTCTTTAACCGCTAAAGAAGTTACAGAACTCCTGAAAAAGTTTAAAGACAACAACGATAACCCCGTTCAAAGTATTGAGGTGTTGGTCAAGCAAAAAACACCTAACGAAGTAAACGAATTTGTGAAGTTGATTAAGGAGCGAGCAGGAATTAATGACCAAAGAAGAGTTCAACGAACGATGGAATAAAGCGTTTACAGCTGAACGCTTAAAAGGGCTTTTATACAAAAAGCCTCTTGACGAAGGACGATTAGAAAGGCACAACAGAAAA
This sequence comes from Candidatus Xenobia bacterium, assembly GCA_045114665.1. Classification (GTDB taxonomy): domain Bacteria; phylum Vulcanimicrobiota; class CADAWZ01; order CADAWZ01; family CADAWZ01; genus CADAWZ01. The sequence goes on from JBGUKW010000236.1 coordinate 5,600, forward strand.
GTAGCTAATGACTATAAAAAGAATAGTAAACGAATTTTACAGTATCATAAAGATCACTACATTCTTAAAAAAATACTCTTAGAAAAATACTCTTAGAAAATGATGATTACAAAAGAGCCATGGAAGAGTTGGCAAGATTTACACCAGAGGAAAGGAAGGCTTATGACGAATGGGAGAAAGAACACACAGCCTGCTAAGTCCTTCTTCAGCTGAAAGATGGTTACACTGTACACCTTCGGCTCGTATCTGTGAAAAGATACCTTATGAATCCAATGAGTTTATGGAAGAGGGAACAACAGCCCACGCTTTAGGCGAAATTAAAATCGCTAAAACCTTTGGAAAAATAAAAGAAGATAAATTTCAGAAAAGATATGAGGAAATAAAACAGGATAAATACTACTGTGATGAGATAGAGACCTGCACTGATTTTTATGTTCATACAGTTAAAGGGTTGTTATTAGGTGATAAGCCTGATTATATATGGGTTGAAATGGGTATATTACTTGAAGACTATATACCTGAAGGACACGGAACAGCTGATTGTGTGATGATAGAAGGCGAAACGCTTTATATTATAGACTATAAACACGGTCAAGGAGTTAAAGTAGAAGCACCTTATAACGAACAGTTAATGCTATACGCTTTAGGTTTTTATACAACTTTAAAACCATTGTATAAAATAAGCGATGTTTGTTTGGTCATTTGTCAACCACGAGCTACTAATATTCCTTCTTCTTGGAATATTAGTATTGAAGACCTTCTAAAGTTTGGAGAGAAGGTAAAAGAGACTGCCTCTATAGCTTGGAAAGGTTTAGGAGAATGTAAAGCAGGCAAATGGTGTCAATTCTGTAGAGCCTTAGCAACCTGCGAAACACAAGCTAAGAGAGTTGAAGAGGTAAAAGACAAGATTAATAACGACATCAACTGTATATCACTTGATGAATTGACAAAGTTATTAGACGAATCAGATGAAGTTATTAACTTCTTAAACTCTGTTAAGACATATGCTCTTAATAGACTTCTAAACAATAAGGAAGTTAAGGATTACAAACTTGTTGAAGGTAGGAGTAAACGAATGTTTACTGACCCAAGTGAAGTTGTAGAGGTTCTCAAAAAAGCCGTACCTAAACAGGATTTCTTTAAACTTGATGACTTCTTTGAACATAAACTACTTCCACTAACTCAAATTGAGAAAATGTTAGGCAAAAAACTATTTAAGGAAGAGTTTGCAGAAGTGGTTTACACTCCACAGGGAAAACCTACCCTCGCAAAAGCAGACGACAAACGACCTGATTTCAAACAAAGCCCTGAAGAGGCTTTTAAAGATATTTAAAGGAGAATAAAATAAATGAGTACATTCGTTTTGAAAAATGTAGTTCTAAGCTATCCACACCTTATTGAAGCGAACCCACAACAACTAACAGCAGACGGAAAACCAATTTACACAGCCTGTTTATTGATAGACAAAAGCGATTCAAAACAAATTCAAGACTTTAACCTCGCTATCAAACAAGAAGCACAAAAAGCAATGCAGAAAACTTGGCAGAACATAGCACCAAAAAGCTATTCACCACTAAAAGACGGAGACGGAGTAAAAGAGAACGGCAACTCGTATGGCGAAGAGTGCAAAGGTCGCTATATACTTAATGTCAAGGCTTATGAAAAACCATGTATGGTCGATGAGTTCAAAAAACCTTGTTACGATTCAAGAAAGTTTTATCCGGGTTGCAGAATTCACGCTCAGGTAAGTATCTACGGATACAATGTAAATGGTAAAAAAGGCATAACAGCAAAGATTATAAATGTTATGTGGGCAGGAGACGATAAGAGACTTGGTGGTTATCAAACACCAGAAGAAGCATTTGAAGGAATACCTATTGCAACTGTCAACGACATAAACGCTTTTGGACTTCAAGACGACCTGCCATTTTAAGAATAGTGGTTTAAAATAATAGACAAACGGACAGAAGGCTTTAAACCTTCTGTCCGTGAGAAAGGATATAAAAGATGCGAATATTCCGAGGATATATTCCA
>JBGUKW010000237.1:0-3330 GCA_045114665.1 Candidatus Xenobia bacterium
ATCTGGCAGAAATTGTATAAATAAAGGCGATCGACTTAATTTTTAAGTAAATAATAATTTACAGGCTTAGATTGCCACGGCTACGCCTCGCAATGACAAAGTGGCAGTGTACAGGCATATATTGGATAGTTTATAGCAAATTTTTACTTACTTATTTTTTTAAAAATCAACTAAAACAACGAGTTAATTAATAACTTTGCTTCCAGTTATTTTTATAGTGTATAAGGACGAGACGATGGAATATTTGGGATTTTTTAAAGATTTTAGACTTGTTTTGCTTTTCGGTGTATCTGCACTGATAAGCCTTTTAAGTTGTACGACAATAGCAACGAGAATTGCAGCTGTAAATACAAAAAAAGTTGCGATGGCTTTTGCTGTTTATAATATATTTTTCTTGGTTACTCGATTTGCAAATCTATTTTATCTTCCATATTTGGGAATTTATATAGATAGGGCAGAGCAGACCCAAAATTTTTTACTTCTTGAACAGCAGATTAGATTTTTGATTTATGGAAATCTTTTTGGAACAGCTGTTGGCTGGTTTTTATTGCCTTCTTTCGTGGAATTTTATCAAAAAGCCATTGAGGCATTGGACAAATATAAATCAATGGTAAGAGTTATAATACTTTTTATAACAAAGCCTGCAAATTGGATAAAAGCCATAAAATGTTTTAAAGCCCCTTCTTTTATGGGTGCAAAATTTTTTAAACTCGAAGGTGCTCCTGCAAACTTTTTGATATTTAACATGTTTGCAACTGCTATATGGACTGTTGGTGCACTGTGTGCATTATATGCAAGTGGAGTTCATCCAGAAGTAAAAAGAACAGCAGTTTTATTATCAGGTCTTGTAAATGCTCTTGCTGCTATATTTTTTAGTGTCATTGTCGATCCAAAAGCATCTTTAATTACAGATAATATTGTAAAAGGTGAGACAAAAGAAGAGCAGATATATGCAGTTTCACTCCATTTAATGCTTGGAAATGTTCTCGGAGCTGTTATAGCCCAGTTTTTTTTCATGCCAGGTGCAAATTTAATAAGTAGCACTGCAGTAGCAATGGGCAACAGTGAGATGACAGGAAATTATATAATTTTGGCTATTTTCAATGCTCTTGTTATGCTCAAATCTTCAACAACTTATTCATCAAGAATATCTGCAGTAAAGACAAGAAGTGTTGCAACTGCTATTGCAATATATAATTTCTTTTTCTTACTTACAAGACTTTCACAACAGATTTTTGCTCCATTTATCGGAACAATGGTTGATTCTGCTGTAAAACATAATTTGCCTGCAGGTGTTTTGGAAGGTCAATTTAGATGGCTTATCGGTGGCTCGACTTTGGGAGCCTTGCTTGGGTTTATTTTGTTACCGACATTTGTTGAAATCTATGTAAAAGCTATTAGAGGAATGACTAAATATGGCTCTTTGGATAAATTGATTTTAATGACTTGCATAAAGCCGTCTATTTGGCTAAAAGCTATTCAATGCTTTAGAATGCCTTCATTTATGGGCGTTAAATTTTCTGATATTAAATCAATACCAAGAAATTTTTTAATTGCAAATATAATTGTTATATCGTTTCACACTGTAGGAGTTTTGGCAGCTACATTTGCAAGTTTTTCATATCCTGATGCAAGAGGTGTTACACTTTTGTCATCTGTCATAAATGGTGTTGCAACTATTCTTTTGAGCTTGTTAGTCGATCCAACTATTGCTGTTATAACTGATAATGCTATAGACGGAAAAAGACCATTCTCTGATGTCTGTTCAATGGCTGTATTTCTTGCTTTGGGTACAGTTATTGGTACAATTATTTCACAAATTATATTTATGCCTTCGGTTTGGTTCATTCAGTTTTGTTCTTCAATATTAGGGGCAGTGTAGAGATATTTATATTAACAAAACCCTCTTACAGAGACGATCCGTAAGAGGGTTTTGTTGTTTTTAGTTATTATATTGTCTAATTATTTACACAGCCTGATTCAGAATCTTCATAGTTGCCGACTCCTTTTGTTGCTGTAGAGCCTGTTGTTGTTTTGTATTTACAACCTGAAATTTTTAATCCTGATTCGTCTGAAGCATTACCTACAATGTATCCTGAATAGTTATAATCTTCTTCAACTTTACCTTTTATGACTCCTGATTTATGTTGACAATCTTTTATTGTTGTTCTTGAAGAGTTACCAACAATTCCACCTGCATAACCTGAAGAGGCTGTAACATCTCCTTCATTTATGCAGTTACTTATAACATCTCCTTCGTAGGTTGAATACGATATTCCACCTGCATAAGACCAAGAAATTCCAGAGGCAGTAATTTTACCCTTATTAGTACAATTTGTTATTGTTGAACCACCTATACCACTTGCATAACCATTGTATTCACCTGTAGTTGTAACATTTGCTTCATTAGTACAATCAGTTACTGTTGAGCCACCTATGCCATAAGCTCTATCTGTAGCAGTAATTTTGCCTGTGTTAGTACAATTACTTACAGTTGAACCACCTATGCCACATGCTGAATTACCATTAATTTTTCCTTTATTTATACAATTTGTTACTGTTGCATTATAAGAATTTGTTATTCCATAAGCAGAATTAGAGGCAGTAATTTCAGCTTCATTTGTACAATCAGTTACAGTTGAACCACCTATGCCACATGCATCACTATTAGCAGTAATTTTCCCTTTATTAGTACAATTTTTTACTGTGCCACCATCACAAATTCCGTAAGCATAAGAATTATCACCTGTCGCTGTAACATCTCCTTCATTTGTACAGTTAGTTACTATTGAACCACCTATACCACAAGCTCTATATGTAGCAGTAATTTTCCCTTTATTATTACAATTTGTTACTGTGCCACGATCACAAATTCCATAAGCAGAAACATTATCACCAGAAGCAGTAACTTCGGCTTCATTTGTACAATCAGTTACTGTTGAGCCACTATTAGAAATTCCATAAGCTGAAGCATATTCACCAGTAGCAGTGATTTTTCCTGCTACTGTCAAATTTTTAATTATTCCGCCGTCACCGCCATTAATAAATAATGAAGCATTTCCATCTGTAACATTTATATCTGCAGTCAATTTTTTACCATTTCCATCAATAGTGCATTTTTTGTTATTATAACTATATGGAAGTCTTATTGGAGAATTTATACCTGATATGTCAGAATTAATTTTGAAATTTTTATCTGCCATCATGATAATTCCATAATAACTACTGAATAATCCAACTCTTGACAATTTATTTAAATCATCTAAATTTGATATTATGAATGGATTATCTTCTGTTCCTTCTCCAACTGCGAATGCTCCTTTTTGTTTT
>JBGUKW010000238.1:0-10842 GCA_045114665.1 Candidatus Xenobia bacterium
GATAAGGACAGCAGACGGAGCTGGAGTTCATGGCATATTGATACCCAAAAATAAATCTGTTGGATTAACAGGAGCTGTTTCCAAAACAGCTTCAGGAGCAGACGCTTATATGCCAGTTTGTAGAGTAGATAACCTATATGAGACGATCCTCGACATGAAAAAAAGAGGCATTATCATCATAGGTTCATGTCCATTTAAAGAGACTGATTGCATATCATACAAAGAGGCAAATTATTCAAAACCTATATGTATATTGATTGGTGCAGAAGGCAGAGGCTTAGATAAAAGGCTTTTGAGTACATGTGATGTCAAAGTTCATATTCCATTAAAAGGCAGTGTTGAGTCATTAAATGCCTCTGTAGCAGGTGGATTGCTAATGTACGAAGCTATGAATTCAAGATAATAGTCATGATCAAAAAATTGGGGCTATGAAAAAAGTAAATAGAATAGATGTCATTGCGAGGGAGCGAAACAAATAGTTAACAACTCTAAAGAGTTTTTAAAAAAAAATAATCCCCACATGGGGGAAGCGACCATGGCAATCTCAATCAATTTTTTATTAACTCGCACAACGAGTTAATTTACGCAAATTATATAAAAAAAATACTTTTTTCACAGCCTCAGTTTTTATTTGTATATTAATTATTTAATGGAGCTACTGTAGAACTTACCTGAAGACAATAAGCATCCAAATTTTCTTTATTATTATTTATGACAGTTGAAGTAGAGGTTCCCTTAATGCCTAAATAAAAATCATCTACTGAATTGCCAACTTCCAATGTTTTTGGTTTTGATTTATTGAGATTAGGCTTAAATATCTTTATATAATATGAGACAGTATAAGCATTATTTTTATTAGCACTAAAAGCCAATATATTTTTTGACAAAATCTTGTCATAAGGTGATTTTGAAGAATTTACACTACTTAAAGTCTTTGAAGGCAAAGATGTCAATTCTGAATCACTCCATGAATCCTTTAAATTAGTTAAAATGCCACTCGGCAATGAAGGTCCCCTATACCATTTTTTTATTAAATATCTGTGTGGGCAAATATCATCGCCATTAGTTGCTCCAAAAATCTCCTTACAAAGTAAACATGATGACTGTTTTGCAACAAAATATGCAACAAAAAAATTTTTGTTAAATTCTGAGCTATGATTTACTTTATCAGTATCAGAGCCAGTATTTGTATTATCTAATTTCAAAGAACAATCAAATTCATTTTCCAAAATAGTATATGTCTCTGTATTGCCATTTAAGGATTTATAATTTGCATAAGAAGGACATACTATATAACCATTCCCTTTATAATCTGTCTTTAAATTATCACACTCAATAAGAGAGAGAATTGAATTTCGAATAGAATTGTTTATATCTAAAACAGCTCTTGTCATTTCTCTCTCTGCTTCTGTTTTTCCATCTACTTCTTTCCAAGATTTCAAACCAACATTTAAAATCACACCCAATACAATAGATATCAATGAAAAAACCATTATAGAGACAATGAGTTCAATTAATGTAAATCCCTTCTTTTTAATTGTTTTAGTCATTTTTATCATCTTTCTATATGTCTTTAGAAATAATACGAGATAATCTCACAAATTTATATCCTTCATTTAAATTAGTTGACATTCCTTTAAACTCTTCTAAATCTTTTATAAAAGAATCACTAAGATATTCATCTTTTGCAACTTCAAATTTATTTTTCAGTTTATTTAAACATTGCATATTATTTGCAACATCGACAGAAGATGTAGTTATCTCATTGCCATCTGTATCAGTTGTTGAAGTTGTTACAACATCTCCAGCCCACCAAAATACCAAAACATCTACAAAAAATAGCTCCATATCAACAGGTGTTGAATAATTATTTCCAGATATTGAAGATATTTTTACAAGCCAATAATAATCACTTTTTCCATTTCTTTCTCTTCCTATCGCAACATAAGGATTATTAGGAGTAATAGGCAAATCTGTTATTTTTTTTCTCAATTCACTATTGTTATCGCCTGCAACTTCATTCAATTTACTTTCTGCAACTTGTGTAGCAATAGTTATATCAACACCTTTTGCAGAGACAGTCATCATATAACTATAAAATATTATAACCATAACCATAACAAGTGATATTATAGCTATACCAAATAAAACTTCTAATATTGAAAAACCTTTTTTATTTTTACTCATTATTAAACCTGTACTTATATATATTTATATTATTCATATGATTATTTTTTATAGTATAATTATATAATATATTTCAAATTAAGTCAAATTAAGTCAAAATTGAAAATAAATAAAATATAAAAAAGACATAACCGTAATAAAATATTCATATTTTGTTAACAAGCATTTTTTATAATAAAGCCAGAAACAAAACAGGAAACAATACCTGTAAAAATATATAAAAAATTACAAAGGAGAATAAAATTATGAAGAGACTCGTAACATTGGCACTCGCTGGAGTTTGTGCATTAGCATTTGTAGCAGCATCAGATGCAGCAACAACAATAAGACAAGGTAACAAAATTGTAAATACAAAGACAAGTGAAAAAACATTTTTTGATGGCAAAGATCACAATTCAACAGTATATGCAAACACAGCATCAAATAGCTATTCTTGGAAGAGTGGCGGTTGGATTCTTGATTACATCTATTCAAAAGATATCACAAGATCATCAGTAGTATTTGACAACCTCAGAAAAGCATTGAACAATCCATATTCAGACCTCGTTCCTTCAATCGTTGGTGAACAAACAACAGTTGGTCTTCACGAAGTAAAAGTTAGACAACAAGGTGATGACAGTCTTAATGCATATTCAAGTGCAGATTGGACAAATGTAGCTTCAGTAGCAAACAATGTAATTCCTGGCAGATGTGCAAGAATGGACGGAGCAAAAGATGCAGGTGGTGTAGATTCAGATGCAGTTGCAGAAGAAGCTGAAGAACGTGAAACAGGATTAGATGATGCTATATCAACAGATAGCAAGAGCTTTGTCTCACATCTTGGAACAAAAACACAAGATACTGTATCATTCAAAGTAGTAGATGGACAGCTTATTGAAGTACATGATGTAACTTTGACATATCTCTCAGAAAAAACAACAATCGTTTCAGTCAGCCAAAACAAATATGTATCTCCACTCGTTCTCGATATGACAGGCAATGGCGTACTCCAAGCTTCAAACGGTCAGAATATGCCAGGACATCCACTAGTAAAAACAAATATGGTTCTTGCTGATTTCTACGGTGATGGCTTTGAAATTGGTATGGAATGGGTTGGTCCACAAGATGGTCTTCTCGTAGCTCCAAAAGCAGATGGTTCAGTTGATATGAGTAGCCTCTTTGGTACAGCTGGCGGATATGAAACAGGATATGAAAAACTTTCTCTCTATGACAAAAACAACGATGGTTTAGTCAATGGTGAAGAACTTGCTGGTCTCTCAGTATGGCAGGATGCAAATGGAAATGGTGTTGCAGATGCTGGAGAAGTCAAAACAGTACAAGAACTTGGAATCACAGAGATTTCTCTTAATGCCAATGCACAGTTTGTAAGTTCATTCACAATGAATGGCAAAACAAACAAGATGTGGGATTGGTGGCCAAATGCAATGGAAGTAGTAAAACTTTCAGCAAAATAAGCCAAAATGTAAATAGATAGTTTTGAGTGGCTTTGAATTAATTCAGAGCCACTTTTTATATTTCTTATAGTCTATCCATTTACTTTAATCTCTACACCTACCCTATTAATAATTTGGGCTGTGGCAAAGTCAATATTTTTCACAATTCCATTTTTTTATTTTATACGATGGCATGTTGATAAAGTAAATTAATGCCTTGTGCTAGTTGATTCAAAAAAATAAGTAAATAAAAAGTTGTCGAAAACTAGCAAATATATGCCTGTATACTGCCACTTTGTCATTAAAATTAAGTTGATCGACTCTATTTAGAATGTTATACTCGGTTTGTTTAATAAATTACTACTAAAAAAAACGAATGGCTGTTATTTTAATTTAGTATTTTTAAAGAGGAAAAAATGGTCTAGTGAGTGACTTATACCCAAAAATTGGCGTAAGCAGAAAATTAATTAAATAAAAATACGCAAAAATTCAGATAAAAAAATAGCCAATCTAATTTTATTTGAATAATAGGCTTTATCTGCTATTTTTTTTGTTTATAATATCAATATCCTTTGACATACTCCCCATAAATAATGAAGTGAGCCCAAAATTTAGGGGCATTACGGTGCATTTCGGTAAAACGATATATTTTTCCATAGTAATAATGAGATAAAAAAATAGTTGTTGGTAAGAAATTAAATTTCTTACCAACAACTATTTTTTTATAACTCTACTCTTCTATTTTATTCTCCACCAATAAACGAAGAGAGAAATCTCAATTTTGTTTGAATTCCAGTATCTTTAAAAAATGGAACATAATCTGGATCATAAGTCAAGTTTACTTTTGATGCAGTTATATCCAAATCTCCATCACAAGTAATCAATGCTCCTAATATATCAAAAGCAGTAGCTCCGATATTAATCTTTATTTTCCCTTTTTTAGAATAAACAGTACCGATCAATGATGTCTTAGATACATAAATATTACTTGCCAACTGTTTTTCATCTGTTGAAAGAGCTTTTTTAGCATTTTCACTATCTGTCAAAGTAGTATTATTTGATGAACTTCCATTTTCTTCATTTGCTTGAGTTAATAAATAATTTATAAGGGCAGCATTTGATAAAACTTTATTAGGGTCTACAGGAACATCATAAGTTGAATTTGAAATCTTCCTATCATCATATTTGAATTTATGCGAATCTTGGCTAAAATCAAGATTTGCATAAAAATAATAAATACCATCTTTATCTTTTACAAATATATTAAAATCGTTAGGAATACCAGTTGCGTTAGCATGTGAGACATAAAATGTTGTATCAACAAATGATAATTCACGTCTTGGGGGTCTACTTTGTTCATTACTATTAAATCCACTTACAGCACTACTACCCATAAAAGATTCATAGTTATTTAAAGTTAATTTATTTAGATCATCTGTAATAGATATAGCTGGTTGTCCATTAAAATTTTTATAATAAGGCAAATAATAATCTTTTCCATTAACATTAAATTTATACAATTTATTAATTTTATCAGATAAATAAGAAGCATTATCATATCCATCAGCGATAAAACCTAAAGGAGGGTTCTCCGAAATATCAACTGTATCAAGATTACTAATTCCATTTTTAGATAAATCAATAGGACCAGAATTATTAACATTTTCTTCATTTGCGTTTATTGTTGAATCGACATCATCAGCAACTAACCCAAGTTCAAGTCTCTTCATCTGCTCATCTGAAATAATAGGCTCTTGTTGTCCAGTTGATTGATTAGTAGCTCCACTTGTTGAATTACTATTAACTTGATTAAGAAGATTGCCAAACTGTCTTCTTAAACTTTTATTGCTCAAATTTTTGGCTCTGTTTATATTTATATCTTCTTCAGCATAAATAGTAACTTTTTGATCTTTGTCAACTTCAAGTGCAGAACCTGCATTTATATCTATATTTTTACCTGCTATCAAATTTCCATTTCCAACAACTTCACCTCTTATATTTATGCTTCCATTTTCACTAACAATACTTCCCTTATTTAACTGAAAATCAACAGTTGAAGTTTCCATTGAATATTTATTTTTACTAAACTTATCTATAACGACAAAATTTACATTGTCTGTTACATTGACGTTACCATTTACTGTAACTGTTCTCGATTGAAAACCTGCTATATCAGATTTACCAAAACTTATTGCAGTATTACTTGCTATATCTGGTTTACTAAGAATATCAGTAAAATTTTCATTTTTAATAGCATTTATCAAAGTATTACTTGCATTTTTTGCACCTAATTCTTTTTCATTTACATACACCCATTTTGCCTTCATCTCATCTCCAGAAAAATCTCTGAGATATACATAAGAGCCTGGGTCTAAAGAAAAAGAACTTAAATTATTATCAATATTGCCTTTTGCATCTTGCATACTCAAATCATTTAAATTAGCTGTATCTATTACAGCTGTTTGACTTACAGAAAGATTTTTAGCAGAACTCTCATTTTTTATTTTGGATTTATCAAAATTGCCATTTATTACAACTTTACTTTTCAAATTCAACAAATCTTCTACATCACAATTGCCTGCTGTCAAATTGACATCTTTAGTACATTTTCCATCACTATCAAAAGCATTTATCTGTCCAGGATATTTATCATCAACATGATATATATTCAAAAGATAATTACCATCTTTACCATAATCAATATCTTTACTTCCTTTTATATTTATATCTCCACCAATAGTAGTTCCATTGTCAACAGCACTTGGTCCATTTGATGTGACAAAAGCCTCTACATATCTCACAGATTTTCCACAGACACCTTTTGAGACAATATACATACTATATGGAGGGACATCTCTTCTGATACCCTTGGACATATCTTTATCTATCTGAAATGTCGAATTAACATTATTTACAGATAAATATTTGCAAGCAGAAGATGTATGTTTATAATTAGTATCACCATTATTAGCAACAGAATTATCTTTAAAAGAGACAGAAAATTTTGATTTATAATCATCTTTAGAATTAGCGCCTATATATCCAGTAAGATCATTATTATTGTAATTGACAAAAAAACCACTGACAGGAGAACTTGGAACTTTTTTCTTATAACCTGACAAAGAATATGTTCCAAAAGACTTGTCTTTCTTTAATTCACCTCTCACAAAATCAATGCCTGACAATGCTGCCATATATGCCTCTTCTGACTGCATTGAAGCAGTACCAGACAAAAGAGCCATTTTGCCTTGTGATGCTATCAAAGTCGCAATCATGACAATGACAGTTACAAATAACATTGTCGTTATCAACACAATACCATGTCGATTTTTCCTTTGCATAAAATATCACTCCCCCCATATTTTAATTTTTATATTTAAATATATTTCAAATTTAACAAAATTAGAGTTTATTTTATTTATTTACATTATATCTCAATCATATTATAACACAAAAAGTAAAAAAAATCATCAAAAAATAAATATTTTTTAATGATTTTTTTATAATATTATTTCAAATTGGGACTGTGAAAAAAGTATTTTTTTATATAATTTTCGTAAATTAACTCTTTGTGTTAGTTAATAAAAAAGTGCTTGAGATTGCCACGGTCGCATAGCTCCCTCGCAATGACATCGCCTCTATTTACTTTTTTTCACAGCCCCTTTTGCAAATTAATTTTTAACCACTCAACTATAATTTTGCACTTTATTTTCTGAATGGCAGATAATTTTATTAAAATTTGAAATAAAATTTTACAAATATTATTTTAAGTTATAAATCTAACTCAAATATCACTCCAAAATGTAAGCATTGGCACACCTATAGTCCTATTCAAAAAATCTATATTTTCAGCACTATAAGTTATATCCAAATAACTTATATTCACAGAATCATTATCAACTTCAAATAACTTATTTGTATTGAAATAAATATTAGACTCATCTAGTTCATCATCAATACCACACACAACAGCTCCATAAATCTTCATTCTACACAAATCTTGTTCATTTGAAGTCAATTTGGGTTTAGTAACAACCTTAAAACTCTTTCTGCATGCCAAAGCTCCCTTAAAAACAGATTGTGGTGAATCATCTGTAAGCAGAACAGGTTTTAAATATATATTCTCATTTGAATATATAGCCAATCTATCTTCTGCAGATTCAATATAAGCTCCTGATAAAAATATATTTCCCATTACGACAATAGATGTCTTTGTCCCCTTCAAATAAGGAATAGAATATTTCAAATCTTCTTCATTGGTATTATGATTTCTGATTCCCCTAAAATAACTCCTATTTTCTGAACGAGCTATTAAAGAATTAATATCATTTGTTGAAGTTCTTAAGTTTTTAGAATCACCTATCAATATAAGATCTCCATTTATATAAATAGTACAGTTTCTTCCCTCTATTCCAAATGATGAAGCCTCATTATCATCTTCATCTGATTCATCTTTAAAACAAGAAGGAAATGCAATTACTGTTCCATCTATTGTATAGGCAGAATCACTCGATAAAGTTGGATTAGACATTTCTACTTCACAATTTGTCCCAGACAACTTCAAATTTTTTTTTAGGACATAAACATTTTTATTTTTCATCAATAGTTCACGAATATGTTCTGACAAAGCAGAAATTGTCTCTTTCATCCACTTTTTATCATCTGTACTATATGCAGATGAAAGATATTCATCTATAGTCTCGCCTTGTAAATATGATTTTATATTACCAATAACTTCAAAATTTAAAAGATGATCGTCAATAATTTTAGGTTGCGACTCTTGAAATAGAGAGAGAATGGCATTATTTACCCCAGATGTATAAAATGTATTTTCAGTGTGAAGAACACTTCCCTTGTGATTTTTCTCTGAATCAGAATCAAAAGAAATTCCAAGTTTCTTTTCATCATTATGTGAAAAATTATGTGCAACCTTGTATCCATTCTTTGCATAATTTAGATTTACTTCATAATTTGAAATCTTTTTTAATATCAAGTCTCCATCAATTTTAGGGGGAAAACAATCATTATTTTTGACAGAAATACCAATATTTCCATCTTTATAATTTGAATATATATCTCCATCAATTATGGTTCCACTTCGTATATCAGCTCTATAATTTCCTGAAGAAAGGCAAAATGGCCATTTTTTTGATATTACTGCTCTAAAAACTTTTCTTTTACTATTTGAAACAGCAGATATTTTCAAATCCATAGAATAAGCAGGCACATCATCTGATGAAAAACTTCCATAAAAATTACATTTTGAAGAATATTTACCACTATTAAAATCCATTTTAACTTGGCAATCTCTATCTATCTCAAAAGAAGAATCAAAAGATGGATCAAATTCAAAATTTTCTCCTCCAAGAACTATACTTTCCCAATCTTTCTCCAATAAATTCTTTAATTGTGAAGAATTACTTTTGTATTGCTTAGCTTGAAGTCTGTATAAAATCTGTGCTTTTGCAGATGAAGATATAAAATTAAGACGGTTATTTAAAATTTCATCATTTGCAGAATTTAATATTATACAGGATAATCCAGCTATAGCCGATGCTATTGTCATAACAAGTGCAGAAACAGTCAATACAAACATCATGTTTCCTCTGTTTTTAATTTTTTTCAACATCATTATTTCCTTCCATTCATCATTTCTGTAGAAGAACATAAATATTTATTTTTACCCTTATCTGTCTTATATGAGATATTAACAGATATACAACCATCATTAAATTGAGTAGGATTATCATAGCAAATAGATGTAATATCATCTATTAATAATCGAATATATTTTCGATTAAAATTCAAAGAATCAACTGAATTTACTGCAAATTTATTTATAAAATTTGTTCTTTCATCGATATTAAAAATATTGTCATCTTCAACTTTTGGATATAATCTCATCAAATAAAGAGAAAATTCTTCCGATTTATTTTTTGATTTCACAGGATATATTACTGTAATATTGCTCCAATTTATATCTGAATTTATTGACCTTTTTTTAAAACCAACATTATCGCTGTTCATCCCCTTTGAAGTTACATTTCCCTCTTCATCAACTGGTGAAATAAATGAAACAACTTGGGATTGTTTAGAATCAAAAGATTTAGAAAATAAAATAGAAGATGAATCACATTTAGAAAATTCGGAATTTATGATTCTGAGTGCAACAGATATCTTTTTTATTTTCATAACAGAGGAATCAAGCTCATTCCAAATCTTTCCACTTGGAACTAAAATATTAAAAGTTATAGATAAAATAGAAACAGTTATAGCCATTGAAATAATCAACTCTGATATTGTAAAACCTCTATTTTTATACATATTTTTTACCACCTTTAGACAGAATCAGCATTTCCCTTATATTTTAGCACTCTTCTTGAGTATCCAAGCCTTTTTATCTTTTTTGAAGATTTAAAATTTGGCTCACTTAAATTGTTTTCATCCCAAAATAAATCAACAGATATATCAGTAAGAAAAAATGGCATAGAATCAATGTCATATTCACTCTTTACTTTTCTGTATGTAACTATATATTTAAATAAAATATCTGTGGTGTCTGAATGAAAATTAAATGTTCCTGAATTCATATCTTCAGAAGACTTTTGAAATACATTAAATCCCAAACTAAACTTTTCAGATGAATTCAATGCCTCATCAATAGTCGAATAATTTGGAATCATTGTATTTGTCGAGAAAAAATTACTTGGAACAGTGTTTTCACAAACTATGTTTAAAATCTTTACAGCCTCTCCTGAAGCTATATGAAAATTTTCAGCATTAGATGAAGCTCTCAAAACAGAAGGTAGCATTCCAGCGACAAAAAACATTACAATTGACAGCAAGAAAACAGAAACAGTTGTTTCCAATATAGAAAAACCCTTGTTTTTCATAAACCCTCCTTAGTCCTATTTTTATTATTGGAAAATATTTTGATATATATTATGAATGAGCAACTTTTGTGCGGTTCAATGCGGGCAAATTAGCTCCTTGCCTGCCACGGAAATCAATTTTTATTATTAATTTTGCAGTTAAATAATTTTCAAAAATACGATACAATGTTAATATTTTTTATTTTGTAGCTGTAAGGCAATGAACTGAATCAGTTTTTTTCGTAGTAGATATAAAAATTAAAATGTTAATTATCGAAAAAAACTGTCTGAAGTGAATGCCTTATTGCTAAAAATAAAAAAATAGTATTTTTGAAAATTATTATGAACTA
>JBGUKW010000239.1:0-20978 GCA_045114665.1 Candidatus Xenobia bacterium
TAAATTTCCACCACGCAAAATTAAAACATCATCTTGTTCTTTCTTTTTATGACCATCATTTTTACCATAGGAAACACCTCTATATAAATTTATTACTGATTCTAATCTTACCCAACACCAATTTTGAGGTATTTTATAAGGTTGTTTATCAACTGGAATAAGTGCATTATTTAATTTTTCTTCTATTGTAAGCTCTTCAACTTTCTTTTTTGGCATTTTTCCCTCTTTTTGTCTTTATAAATTCGATCGGATAAAGTAAATAAAAAGTTGCTGAAAACTATCCAATATATGCCTGTTTACTGCCATTTTGTCATTGCGAGGCTTTAGCCGTGGCAATCTCAACCTCTTAATTTAAATTTAGTAATTTATGAAGTAGATCGAGTACAATATTCTAAATATAGGCGATCGACTTAATTTTTAAGTAAATTATAATACATTCACACAAAAAAATAAATATTAAATGTGTAAAATTTCACTTTTTTTTTAAAAAGCAGGAAATTTTTTTTAAAAAATATAATTATATTTTGTTTAGATTAAATTTTATAAAATAAACTTTTTTATTATATTAAAAAAAAGGAGCATTGTATAATGTCAGTTAAAGTTGGTATAAACGGCTTTGGTAGAATTGGAAGACAAGTTCTCCGCAATTTTATCGAAAATCATCCAGATATCGAAGTTGTAGCAGTAAACGATTTAACAGATGCTGCAACACTCGCACACTTATTCAAATATGATTCAAATTATGGCAGATTTCCAGGAACAGTAGAAGTTGCTGAAAACGCTCTTGTAATAAATGGAAAGACAGTAAAGATCGTAAGCGAAAAAGACCCAGCTAAACTTCCTTGGGGTAAGCTCGGTGTTGAATATGTAGTAGAATCAACAGGTAGATTCACAGATGCAAACGATGCTAAGGCACATATCACAGCTGGTGCAAAGAAAGTAATCATTTCTGCTCCTGCAAAGAATGAAGATATAACAATCGTACTTGGCGTAAATGAAAAATTGTACGATCCAGCAAAACATCACATCCTTTCAATGGCATCTTGTACAACAAATTGCCTTGCTCCAGCAGCAAAGGTCGTAAATGACAAGTTTGGAATTGAAGCTGGATTAATGACAACAATTCACGCATATACAAACGATCAGAAGATTCTCGATCTTCCACACAAAGATTTGAGACGTGCAAGAGCTGCCGCAATGAGCATGATTCCTACAAAGACAGGTGCTGCAAAAGCTGTCGCTCTCGTAATTCCAGAACTCAAAGGCAAATTTGATGGATTTGCAATCAGAGTCCCAACCTCAACAGTTTCAATCGTTGATTTCGTATGTACAACAAGAGAAGCTGTAACAGTTGAATCTGTAAATGCTGCATTCAAAGCTGCTGCAGAAGGCGAACTCAAAGGTATCCTTGGATACAGTGAGGAACCACTTGTTTCTATAGATTACAAACAGTGCAGTAATTCAAGCACAGTTGATGCACTTTTGACAAAGGTTATGGGCGACAAGCTCCTCAAAGTTGTTGCATGGTATGACAACGAGTGGGCATATTCTCGCAGAGTAACTGATTTTGTTGATTATATTTCAAAAAAGTAAAATAATTTAAATTTGATTTTTGGGAGGGTGATTCTTTGTATTTTATTTAGAATCTCCCTCTTTTGGTTTTAGAACTTGTTTTTATATATTATTAGGGCTTGTTGGCAAAGTCCTTAAGAAAAATAATAATATTTTAGTTTTGTGTATAAGTCTCCAATTCTGGGGGCTGTGAAAAAATAAAATAATTTATTTTTTCTGCTTTAGCAACTTTTTGAATGCAAAGAGGAAGTAACGGAAATCAATTTTTTAAGTGCAAAATTAATAACAAAAATTGAGTTCCTAAAAAAGACACCGCACAAAACTTGTTCATTCAAATTATTTAACAGCCGATTTATTATTTATATTTGATAGTTGATTTTTTTTTGAAATATAATCTTATGATATATAGACTTAGGGGGAAATATGGCAAAGAAGACAGTTAGAGATATTGAATTGAAAGATAAAAGAGTTTTTGTAAGAGTTGATTATAATGTTCCTATGAAAGATGGAGTTATAAGAGATGACACAAGAATTCAGGCTTCACTTCCTACAGTAAAATATTTAGTAGAAAACGGAGCAAAAGTTATACTTGCATCTCACATGGGAAGACCAGATGGTGCAAGAGTTGAGTCTTTGAGCTTGAAACCAGTTGCAGAAAGACTTTCTGAACTCATTGGCAAAGAAGTAAAAATGCTCAATGATTGTATTGGTGAAGAAGTAGAAAAAGCTGTTGCTGAAATGAAGGCATCTGATATTGTAATGCTTGAAAATCTTCGTTTTTATAAAGCAGAAACAAAGAACGATCCTGAATTTGCAAAAAAACTTGCTTCTTTAGCAGATGTATATGTAGATGATGCTTTTGGAACAGCACACAGAGCTCATGCTTCAACTTATGGTGTTGCAGAGCTTCTCCCTGTTCGTGTAAGCGGATTCTTGATGGAAAAAGAACTTAAAAATCTTGGAAATATAATAGGTTCTCCAAAACGTCCATTTGTTGCTATTTTGGGTGGTGCAAAAGTAAAAGATAAAGTTGCAGTAATCAAAAACCTTTTGAACAAAGTTGATTCACTCATTATCGGTGGAGCAATGGCATATAGCTTCTTTGCTGCACAGGGAATCGGTGTAGGTAAATCACTTCTTGATGATAACCTCGAACCAGCAAAAGAAATTTTGAAGATTGCAGAAGAAAAGAATGTAAAAATGTTGTTCCCTGTTGATGTAGTTGTTGCAGACGAAGTCAAAGAGGGTTCGCCATATAGCACAGTTGCTTTTAATGAAATTCCAGAAGATAAATGTGGTGTTGATATTGGCGAAAAATCAAGAAAATTATTTGATGAATGCCTAAAGAGTGCAAAGACAGTATTTTGGAATGGTCCAATGGGAGTTTTTGAAATTCCTGAATTTGCAAAGGGTACACTTTCTGTAGCAGAATCAATAGCAGAATCTGAAGCAATAAGCTGTATCGGTGGTGGTGATTCTGTTGCTGCTGTAAAACAACTCGGTTTTGGCGACAAGATGACTCACCTTTCAACAGGTGGCGGTGCTTCTCTTGAATTCATCGAAGGTAAGGAACTTCCAGGTGTTGTTATTCTTGATGAAGCTGGAAGAGTTCCAGTTATCGCAGGAAACTGGAAGATGAATAAAAAAATCGGTGAAGCTGTAAGTCTTGCAAAAGAACTTGTTGAAAAAGTCGGCAAAAAAACTGGCGTAGATGTAGTAATATGCCCAGTATTTACATCACTTGCTCCTGTCGCTGAAGTTGTAAAGGGTAGCAATGTAAAACTTGGTGCTCAAGATGTATTCTATGTTGAATCTGGTGCTTACACAGGTGAAGTTGCTCCTTCAATGCTCGTAGATGCAGGTTGTGAATACACGATTATTGGACATTCAGAGCGTCGTGGCTATTTTGGAGAAACAGACGAGACAGTTAACAAGAAGATAAAAGCTGCTTTTGCTGCAGGTTTAACACCTATCGTATGTGTCGGTGAAAGCCTTGAACAAAAAGAAGCAGGAACAACAAAAGAAGTTGTTTCTGTACAGGTGAGAGGAGCATTTAAAGATTTAGACCGTGAACTCGCTAAAAAAGTTATAATTGCCTATGAGCCAATATGGTCAATTGGAACAGGTAAGACAGATAGTCCAGAAGGTGCTGAAGACACAATTTGTTCAATAAGAAAAGTTATTGCTGAACTCTATTGTGAATGTCTTGCTCAGAAAGTAAGAATTCTTTATGGCGGAAGTGTAAAACCAAACAATGTTGACGATTTGATGAAACAGCCTGATATTGACGGAGCATTAGTTGGTGGAGCAAGCCTTAAAGCAGATAGTTTTGAAAGAATCGTAAATTTTGAGAATTAGTTATTGAAAAAATGCTTGTGAGGTTTTACACTTCACAAGCATTTTTTATAGGGTGAGTTTAACAATAACTTCTATTTTCGTGATGACAGAATAGAGAAAGGGAAAATAAAAAGATATGTTTTGTCCTTCATGTGAATCTGAATTAAGACTTCAAGAAATTTATATGAATGATGGGGATTTGATTGTTCTTAATTTATGTGATAGATGTGCTGGTTTTTGGATTGAAAATTATAACATGCAAAAAATATTTAATATGAAACAATTTCCTGCTGACAAAATTCCTACATTTTATCCTGTTGAAGGGTTGCAGGTTATTGAGGAGGGGAAAAGATATTGCCCTTTGTGCGGAAATAAATTGGATATGTTGGTAAAAAAAGGATTTAATGTTGAATTATGCAGAGATTGTAATGGTCTATGGCTTGATATGGACAAGTTGAAAGCACTTTATTATCTCAAAAAAAGACATCAAAAAAAAGAAGAAAAGAATAATAATTCTAAAGAGACAGATATAAATTCTTTAAATCTTGCAAAATATACTCCAAGACGAACTCCTTTTGCTTGTTATCATGATGAATCTAATGAAGCTATTGTACGTAGAGAATTACAGAAGAGAGAAGAATTTGAAGTAATGCCAGATTATAATAGGCAACGAGATGAAAAAATGTATGACAATGTTTCAAATGTTTGCGATTTTATAACAGATGTATTTATTGACCCATATAATCGTTATGGAATTGAGAGAAATAGACCACAAAATAAGAGAAATAATGGTGGTTTGCTTGGCAATTTATATGATTTTATAAAACCAAATGATTATGATTAAAAAAATAAAAATTTTTTTATAAAGCCTTAGGGGCTTTTTTTTTATTCTTTTATATGTTATAATTGATTAGATAAGGATTTTTTTTTTATATATAGAATATATATTATTAGCCTCCTTAAATAGGCATTTATACAAATAAGGAGATTTTTTTTATGAAAAAGATTTTTTGGGCTTTGGGTTTTTCATTTCTTCTTTACGCTTCTCCAGCATTTGCTGATACTGTAAAGGTTCCTCATGTAAATAATGTTTCTGCCCCACAGGCAACAACTACTGTTGAAACTTTGCATGGTCTTGATTTAAAATCAATAGACAATGTTATTCTTGTGATTCAAAAAGAATCTGCATATAAATTGGCTGTCCCAAAATTATGTAATGGTGCAATAAGTGAAATCAGAGAATATTTAAAATCAAAGAGGTTGTATAAACAACAGATACCTTTTATTGATTCAAAACTTTCTGCTGATGAAGCTATAGTTGAATTTAATAAGAAATATAAAAATATTGAGACAAATTATCCTACAGTAAATAAAGAGCTTCTTTCTTATGCTGCTGTTAAAGGAGCTTTGAAGCAAATAGGCGATCCATATGCTCTTTTTATGAATCCAAAAGAGTACAAAGCATTTATGGAACAGATGAAGGGTGGAAATTTTGGTGGAATAGGTGTTTATTTGAATCTCGATGAAAAGAATAAAATGATCCATATTGTAGATGTCATGGAAGATTCTCCTGCTTACAATGCTGGTATCAAAAAGGGAGATGACATAATAAAAATTGATTCAGTTCCTATTTCACAAATGGAAAGTGTTTCTAAAGCAAATGAAAAATTGAGAGGAACACCTGGAACAAAAGTTACAGTTACTGTAAAGAGAGCAAAATTAGATCCTTTTGATGTAACAATAACAAGAGATGTCATAAAAGCAAAATCTGTTTCATATAAGATAATAAATGACAATATCGGCTATATGAAAATCTCTATTTTTGGCGAAAGCACAGGAGATGAGATGAGAAAAGCTGTTGACGCACTTGAAAGAAAAGGGGCAAAAGGTTATATCATTGATGTAAGAGGAAATGGTGGAGGATATGTAACTTCTGCAATACATACAGTAAGTCTATTTGTTCCTACTCACAGCAATGTTGTTACATTGGTAAAAGAGGGCTCTAAAGACCTTCCATATACAAGTATTCCAAATATCAGACCATTTGATACTCCTCCTATGGCAGTATTGATAGATAAAAATTCAGCAAGTGCTTCAGAAATCACATCAGGAGCATTGCAAGATTACAAAACAGCTTCACTTGTTGGAGTAAAATCTTATGGAAAAGCAAGCGTACAAAAGATTTATCCACTTCAAAATGGAACTGCTATGAAGTTTACTACTTCACATTATGTTACACCTAAGAAACGTTTGATTGATAAAATTGGAATTGAGCCAGATGTAGTTTCTAAATTGGAAACAAATAAGCCAATAACAAATGAAAAAGATGATACACAGTTAAAAGATGCTATAAAAAATGTTTCTGAAAAAATTGAAAAATTGGAAAAAGGAACAGGAACTTCATCTTCACCTATAAAGTTGTCAAGTTTTTCAGCTTCTTTGGATTCTCTTGCAGAAATGTTCCCAGAAGGATTTGATATAAAATCTTCAGAGATGATTTTGAAAGATGGTCAGTTGATTGATCATTTTGTCGTTGAAACTAAAACTGGAACAAGAGAAGTATATTTTGATAGAGGTATTTATTTGGAAAAATAAATTATAAGCCATGAAAAAATATTATTTCATTTTTACTCTATTATTTTTAGGAATAGGTATTATTGGTGGACTGTTTTTGGGAAAGGCTTTTTCTCCTTCTGTTCCTGTTGTTGAAGCACAGAATGGAAAAAAAGAGACTAAAAAAGTTGCCATTTCTGTTGATGGTTTTGATATACCTGACAAAGATTTGATTTCAGATTCATCAGATTTTGATGATGAGTTTGGTGTTGACATAACAATAATAGATAAGTGTTTAGGTATGTTAAAAGAAGAATTTCTCAATGAGATCGATATGAGAAAAGTCGCAACTGGAGCTATTTTTGGAATGAGAGAAAGATTAAAATCTTTGAAAATAGATCCAAAAGAGATACAAGATATTCCAAAAAATGTTCCTGAAAAAGATATAATAGGTCTTCTTCACAAGAGATATGAATACATAATTTCCAAGTATAATGGAAAAGTCAAAGAAAGTTATCTTTCTTATGGAGCTTTGAGAGGAATGATGAATAGTTTAAAAGATCCTTACTCCGTAGCTCTTGAACCTAAACAGTATAAGCTCTTAAATGAACACATGGCTGGTGGAAATTATGGCGGTATCGGTATCTATTTAGAAAAACAAAAAACTACAGGCAAGCTTGCTATTTTGAATGTCATTCCCAAAAGTCCAGCTTCAAGAGTTGGAGTTAAAAGTGGAGATATAATTGTAAAAATAAATGGCGAAGCATGTGGAGATATGGATTTAGAACTTGCTTCCAAAAAAATAAGAGGCAAGCAAGGTACTCCCATTTCTATTCTCATAAGTAGAGAAAAAGAAGGCTTAAAAGAATTCAAAATGAAGAGGGAAAAAATCCATGAGGATAGTGTAACCTCTTCAATGAAAAGTGGAAAAATTGGATATTTAAAGATTTCTGTTTTTGGCGAAGATACTGGAAAAGAATTTTCAGATAGAATAAAAAGACTTGTAAATGAAGGAGCCATGGGCTTTATAATTGATTTGAGAAATAACTCAGGTGGTTATGTATCAGCTGCTATTGATGTCTGTAGTTGTTTGATGGATAGTGGTTCACTAATTGTTTCTGTTGTAAATCCAAGAACAGGAAGAAATGAAGTATATAGAGCTTATGGAAATAAGAAATTTGAATATCCAATAGTAATTCTTGCAAATCAAAATTCAGCAAGTGCTTCTGAAATAACGGCAGGAGCTTTGAGGGATATTTTATCTGCTCCTGTTATTGGTCAAAGAACTTATGGGAAGGCTGTTGTTCAAACGATAAAAGAATTAAAAGACGGTGGAGCATTAAAATTTACTGTAGCTAAATATTTAACTCCAAAGGGTAAGGATATTGACAAGACAGGAATCGTTCCAGATTATGAAGTCAAAATGGATACAAAATATATAAATACATCTGATGATATTCAAATGGAAAGAGCCCGTTCTGTTTTGAAAAATTTAATGGCTAAGCAATCATCTGAATCATTAAAAAAGAAAAAAGAAGTTTTTGATGATCGACCTGTCGATCCATTAGGAGACCTTTAATTGTTCGATATGAATTTTTTGTCTTCTAAACTTAAAAATTTGCCTGAGACATCCGGAGTCTATTTGATGAAAGATGTCTCAGGTAAAGTCATATATGTTGGTAAAGCAATAAATTTAAAGAGAAGAGTTTCATCTTATTTTCAAAATATTAAAGCACATAACAAAAAAACAAAAATTCTTGTTTCTAAAATTGAAGATTTTGAGATATTCTTGACATCAAACGAAACTGAAGCTCTTATTTTAGAATGTAATTTAATAAAAAAATATTCTCCAGAATATAATATTTTATTAAAAGACGGCAAGACTTATCCATATATTGAGATAACAAATGACAAATATCCTCGATTGGGAATATCTAAAAAGAGAAAATCTAAAACTCATCTTTTTGGTCCTTATACTTCAGCCCCTTATTTAAAATATTTCTTTTCAACAGTTCGAAAATTTTTTCATATAAGAACTTGTAAAGATAACAAAGTAGATAGAACTCGTCCTTGTTTATATGGTTTTATTGGTTTATGCTCTGCACCTTGTGCTAATAAAATTTCACAAGAAGAATATATGGCAGATGTGAAAAAAGCTATGAGCTTTTTAAATGGCAATATATCTGAAATTGTTGACAAGCTCTATAAAGAAATAAAAGAAGAATCAGATAAGTTAAATTTTGAAAAATGTTCTGTGCTTTTAAAATCGTTGAGAGCAATAGAAGAATTAAAAAACAAACAAAAAGTTATTTTTGATAAAAATGTAAATAGGGATTATATTGGATTTGCTAAATCTGAAAAAGATATTTTATTTAAAATATTAATAGTTAGAGATGGAGCATTGATAGATAGGGGAGAATATATATTTTCATTAAAATTTGAAGAATCAGATTCAGAAAATTTAAAGGCTTTTTTGCTTTTTTATTATGAAAATATATATTTTATGCCTTCAGAAATTTATGTTCCTTGTCAACCTGAAGATGTTGAATCTCTTGAAAATTATTTTTCAACATCTTTTAATAAAAAAATTTCTATTTTTAGTAATTTGAGAGGTAAAAATCGAGAGTTTATAGATTTGGCTTGTCAAAATGCTGAACAATCTCTTAAATATAAAAAAATAGAAGAACAGAGGAAATCAAAAACATCAATTTTGGAAGAGATAAAAAATGTTTTAGGTCTTCCAAAATTGCCAAATAGAATTGAAACTTACGATATTTCAAATTTGGAAGGCACTTATGCTGTAGGTTCGATGGTAGTGTTTACAGATGGAGTTCCTGATAAAAAAGAATATAGAAAGTTTAAGATAAAATGTAAAGACACTCCAGATGATTTTGCAATGATGAGGGAAATGATTTTCAGGAGATTTTGTGAATCTGAAAAATTGAAAAATCTTCTTCCTGATCTTGTTGTTATTGATGGTGGAAAAGGTCAGATAAGTGCAGTTGAAGATATTATAAAATCTGTTGGAGTTCCATTTATAGGTCTTGCTAAGAAAAATGAAGAAATTTATTTTCCTGATAAGTCTGAGCCTTTGATTTTGGATAAGGATTCAAATGCACTTAATTTGATAAGATATGGGCGTGATGAAGCTCATAGATTTGCAATAACTTTTCACAGACATTTGAGATCTTCTGGATTTATAGAAAAAAATAGGATAAAAAAATGAAAATTATTTTAGCTTCCTCTTCTCCTCGAAGAAGAGAGATTCTTTCAAATATAAATGTTGATTTTGAAATATGTACACCTCCTGATTCTGCAGAGGTTTCAATAGATGAAAAAAAATCTTGTTCACCAAGTGGATTTGCTGTATTGAATGCAGAGAAAAAAGCCGAAGCTGTTGCTAAAATTTGCGGTCAGAGAGAGGCTGTAGTTTTAGGAGCTGATACTGTTGTTGTTTTAGATGATGTTATTTTGGGAAAGCCTATTGATGCTGATGATGCTAAAAGAATGTTGAATCTTTTGTCAGATAGAACACATTCTGTAGTAACTGGTATTTGTGTAATAAATTTAAAAACAGGAAAAAAATTATCATCTTATGAAAAAACAGAAGTAGCTTTTAAGAAATTGTCAGAGGAAGAAATTGATTCTTATATAAAATCGTCAGAACCTTTTGGAAAAGCAGGAGCTTATGCTATTCAAGGGCTTGCTTCTCTTTTTATTCCCTATATAAATGGCTGTTATTTCAATGTTGTTGGGCTTCCTATTTTTAAATGTATGTGTATGATTAAAGAAATAACGGAGTTATAATGGAAAATATATTGAGTATTCCGTTTTTAAAACATTTATCTAATGATATTGCAGTTGATCTCGGAACAAGTAATAGTAGTATCTCTTCAGATTCTATATCTATTAAGTTTTCTGAGTCTTCTTTTGCTGCTTATGATCAGAGAAAAAAACAGGTTATAGCCGTTGGAGATAGGGCTAAAAAAATGTTGGGTAGAACTCCTCCATATATAAAGATAATTCGCCCAATAAAAAATGGTATAATTGGAAATAAGGAGACAGCTTGTTATCTGATTGCATATTTGATGAAAAATTTAAAATTATCAAGTCTTATAAAGCCAAGGGTTTTGGCTGGTGTTCCAGATGACAGTAGTGAGATAGAGAGATTTTCTGTTTTAGAGGCATTTAGATTATCAGGTGCAAGAATAGTCTATTTGATTGAACAGATAATAGCTGTTGCTATAGGCTCAGATATTCCAGTTATGGAGGCAAATGGCAATATAATTGTTGACCTTGGAACTACATCTTGTAGAGTTGCAATAATATCTCTTGGTGGCATTGTAAAAATGCAGACAACACCATTTGCAGGGGAGTATATGGACAAAGCTGTTTCTGAGATGTTGATGAAAAAATATAACCTTCTTGTCGGTGAATTGACTTGTGAAAAAATAAAATTACAGTTGGGGAGTGCTGTTAAACTTGATCAGAAGGCTTCAATGCATGTCGGAGGGCGAAATATAAAAACAGGTCTTCCAGATTCTGCAACAGTTTGGACAAATGATGTATTTGAGGCACTTTCTGAGCCTGTTAATAAGATTGTCAAGACGATTGAAAGTTGTATTGAAAGTGCTCCACATGGA
Organism: Candidatus Xenobia bacterium; assembly: GCA_045114665.1. Lineage (GTDB taxonomy): Bacteria > Vulcanimicrobiota > CADAWZ01 > CADAWZ01 > CADAWZ01 > CADAWZ01. The sequence continues at coordinate 11,106 of JBGUKW010000239.1, forward strand.
TTTATTAATGATATCGTTGACAAGGGGATAACGATATCTGGAGGAATTGCCTCTATGAGAGGACTTGATAGATTAATTACAAAAAAATTGGGGATAAAATGTAAGATTGCTCCTGAGCCTTCTTTTTCTCTTGTAAGGGGAATGGAGAGAATTTTGGCAGATAAGCATTTAATGAAGTTTTTCTTCAATTCATCACAGGATAGATTGAGTAGTTTAAAATAAAGATATGAGAAATAAGTTATATATAATATATTCAATCATTGCCATAATTTTTATTATTGCACTTGTATTTTTATCTCCTGCTCTGTCTTCCTTTAGGGCAAATATATTTGGAAATGCAGAAGTTTTGATTGATAAGACAGGAAAAAATACTTCGAGTGGATTTCGTTCACTTTTAAATATCGGAAATCTTGATTATGAAAATCAAAGATTAAAATCAGAAAATGCAAGACTTAAAACTGAGATTGAAAAATTAAAAATATATAAATATGACAATGAAAAACTTCGTTCAATTTTGGATTTGAAAAAGAAAATACATGAAAAATCTATTCCTGCTGAAGTTTGCGGAAGAGATATAAGTGATTGGTTTTTTCGTTTTGAAATAAATAAAGGTTCAAAACATGGTGTAAAGAAAAATATGATTGTCATTTCTGACAGTGGACTTGTGGGACAGATAGTAAATGTAAATTTAAATACATCTTTTGTCAGAACTATAATGCACAATCAAAGCCTTATCCCCGTCTATATCGTTGAATCAGGAGCTTTTGCCCTGTTGGATGGTGAAGGAGATAAATCCTGTTCATTGAGATATATATATAATTCTTCACTTCTTGAATCAGATCAACTTGTAGTAACTTCTGGATTGGGAGATGTCTATCCTGAAGGTCTTGTCATTGGAACGACTTTGAAGAGTACAAATGGTGAATATATAGTAGAAACATTTTCTGATATAAAAACTATTAGTAAGGTTTTAGTTGTTGAAAACAAAAAATGAAAAGTAGATTATATATAGTTTTTATCATAATTATTTTATTTTTAATGGCTTTTTTACAGTCAGATTTTTTTTATTGGATTCGTATTTTTGGAACTCGACCTGATTTTTTGTTGATAACCTGTGGTCTTTTGGGATTTTATACTGTAGGAAAATATTATACTTCTTTTTTGTGTTCTGTATTTGCAGGTATAACCGCAGGAGCTTTTTCATCTTGTTCAGCTCTTCTTTTTGTTATTATTTATTCTATTTCTTCTTTTTTAGGTTTTGTATTTAGGGATAAAAGATATTCTTCTTCTACTTGGTTTCTTTTGTTATTTTCTTGTCTATTGAGCTTTGTTTCAAGTTTTGTATATTCAGTCATTCTTTTATTTTTAAACAAGTTGCATTCACCATTAGATATGTTTTTTTATTTTGTAGCCCAATGTTTTCTCAATTCCTTAATAATATATCCATTGGCTTGTTTGATTCGTATCTTTACAATGACAAAAAATCCTTTTTTAGATTTTAAAAATTAACTAACTATGTATAGAAGTAAACTACCATTTCTTTATTTTTTGCTTATTACTTGCTTTTTAGTGTTGGTTTTTCGACTTTGGTTTATTCAAATTCATAAATATGAAGAGTTTAAATCATTGGCGGAAGATAATACGATTAGAAGCATTCCAATGCCTTCAGAGAGAGGGCAAATTTTTTCTGGGGATAATGAAATTCTTGTAAAAAATTCAATATATTTTAAATTGAGTATTTTAGGTATAGAAGTTGAAAATATATCTGAAATGCTTGATAAAATATCTGAAATTACTCCACTTACAAAAGATGATAGAGAATATCTAAAAAAAAGAGTTGCAGAGCGTTCCCTCGATCCTATTCTTGTAAAAGATATGCTTGACTATTTAACTTTTTGCAGATTGAGTGAGATAAAAGCAGATTATCCAGGTATTATGCTTGAAGTACAACCTATAAGAGAATACCCTTTTAAAACTTTAGCATGTCATGTTTTGGGATATGATGGACCTGTCACTGAAGAAGAATTAAAAAAAGGTAAGGGAATATATGCTTCAGGTGATTTTACAGGAAGGGATGGACTTGAAAAAAAATATGATAAAGAGTTGAGAGGTGAGAAAGGTGCTGCAAAAGTAAGAGTAGATGTCTTTGGTGGACTTGTTGATTCAGTTGGAACTGTTTTTCCAAAACCTGGAGATACACTTTATTTAACAATAGATACGAAATTGCAGTCAGCAGCTGAAAAAGCTCTTAAAAATGCAGTATTGGATTTAGAAGCTATAAATGGAGAAAAATCAGGTGGTGCAGCACTTGTATTGAATGCAAATACAGGTGCAGTTTTGGCTATGGCAAGTTATCCTGTATATGATCCAAATAAGTTTGCAAGGGGAATTTCACAAAAAGATTATGATAGTTTGATTCAAAATACGGCAAATCCTCTTTTAAATCGACCAATACATGGAGCCTATCCTTGTGCTTCTACCTTTAAGTTGATAACTGCTTCATCTGGACTTCAAGAAGGTTTGATTTCTGCTCATCAATATTTTTATTGTAGTGGTTCTTATGATCTACATGGACATATATTTAATTGTTTCGTAACTACAGGTCATGGTGGTCTTTCTTTTTATGAAGTGATGGCATATTCATGTGATGTTGTGTTTTATCAAATGGCAAATAAATTTAAATTAAAAAAGTTTTTATCTTATATTGCAGAATTTGGAATTGGGAAAAAAACGAATATTGATTTACCAGGCGAAAATTCAGGAATATTGCCAACTCCAGAGTGGAAGAAAAAAAATTATGATGAGGATTGGTACCCTGGTGATACAGTAAATTTGTCTATTGGTCAGGGATTTGTTGAAGTTACACCTCTTCAAGTAGCAAGATTTACTATGGCTGTTGCTAATGGTGGAAAGTTATACCGTCCTTATGTTGTAAGGCAGATAAATTCATTTTCAGGAAATGTAGTGAAAGTAACAAAGCCTATAAATGAGCATACTCTTTCTATTTCTGATTCAAATTTAAATGCTGTAAGAGAGGGAATGAAAGATGCTGTTATATACGGAACAGCAAAACAGGCTTATTGTGATTTTGTTACTATTGCAGGGAAAACTGGAACTGCTGAAAATTTTCCGACACCTGAAAATCCACATGGCAGAAATCACACTTGGTTCACATCTTTTGCACCATATCAAAAGCCTGAAATTGTTGTAACTGTCCTTTTGGAGAAATCAGGAGGATATGGAGGAGAATATTCTGCAAGAGTTGCAAAAAGGATATATGAAGCAAAATACAGAAATACACCTATAAAATAATAAAATAAGTGTGGTGTTTATCATGAATGTAATAGATGAATTGAGAAGTAGAGGACTTATTGCTCAGATTTCTGATGAAGAAGAGCTTAGAAAACTCATAGATGGAGGAAGAATAAGCTGTTATTGTGGTTTTGATCCTTCTGCTTCTTCTTTACATATTGGCAATTTTTTAGCTATCATGCTTCTTGCACATTTTCAGAGAGCAGGTCATAAGCCTTTTGCTCTTGTAGGTGGTGCAACTGGAATGATTGGTGATCCAAGTGGTAAGTCAAAAGAGAGAAATCTTCTCGATGCTGAAACTGTAAAGTATAATGCAGAGTGTATAAAGAAACAACTTTCAAAATTTTTGACTTTTGATGATTCACCTTCAGGGGCTGTACTTGTCAATAATTATGATTGGATGAAAGATTTTTCTTATCTCAATTTTTTGAGAGATGTTGGTCGTTATTTCAGAGTCGGTGAAATGATGGCAAAAGAGAGTGTTAAACAGCGTTTTGCAAGAGAAGATGGCATTTCATATACCGAATTTAGTTATCAACTTTTGCAATCTTATGATTTTAAATATTTAAATGAAAAATATGGTGTTGTTCTTGAAATGGGTGGAAATGATCAGTGGGGCAACATCACATCTGGAATCGAATTCATAAGAAAATTCAATGGAAAATCTGTATATGGTCTTACTAATCCATTGATAACTGGAGCAGACGGTCAAAAACTTGGAAAGAGTGTCGCTGGTGCTACATATCTTGATAGAGATAAAACATCTCCATTTGCTTTTTATCAATACTGGTTTAGAACAGATGACAGAGATGTTATCAGATATTTGAGATTATTTACTTTCCTTTCAAAAGAAGAGATAGATTCACTTGAAATCAAGTTGAAAGAAAATCCAGAGGGAAGAGAAGCACACAGAGTTCTTGCAAGAGAAATTACAACAATGGTTCATAGTGCCGAAGATGTAAAGCGAGTTGAAGATGCTTCAAAAGTATTATATGGCTCTGAAATCAAGGATTTCACTGATTCCATGATAGCTGAAGTTTTTTCTGAAGTTCCGACTTATGAAACAAGCAGAGATAGTTTAGGACAAGTTAAACTTGTTGAGTTGATTGCAAATTCTGGATTGGCTAATTCAAAAGGTTCTGCAAGAAAACTCATAACACAGGGTGGAATTTATATAAACAATATTAGAGAAACTTCTCTAGATAGAGTTGTCTCTTCTGAAGACCTTGCTTCAGAAAATTACATTGTTTTGAGAAGTGGAAAGAAAAATTATCATCTTGTAAAATTTGTTTAGTAGTATTTCAAATACCCCAAAGTCAATAAATGACTTTGGGGTATTGAAAATTACATAAATTTTTGAATATTTTTGATGTTATAGCAATAAATATTATTCGTCGGTATAAATTTAATTTTGTGGTTTAAAAAATAATTTTATTCCCATAAATCAAATTTTTGATTTATGAATTCAAAAATTTATAGTAAAATTTTTAACGCAGAATTTTTTTTGATTATTTTCATTTTTTTTGTTATAATTAAATTGTTATTATAAAAAAATAAATTTGATAGGGAGGCTTGTTTGATGAGGTTTCATAGAAAAAATAAGGGTTTTACCCTCATTGAGTTGATGGTGGTAATTGCTGTAACTATTATTTTGTTAGGTATAATTTTGGGTAATACTGGAGAACAGAGACAAAAAGCTATTGTAGAGGAAAAAGCTGGGGCTATAAGAGATTTTTTAGTAGAAGTTGGGGCAGTGGCTTCAAAAACTCAAACCAATATTATTGTTAGTTATCTTGATAACGGAAAATTAGTTGCTATTTATGAAAATTTATTTTCTCAAAATGCCACAGCAGTTGAAATGGAAAACCAATCAAGAAATACAAATTTTGAAGGAGGAAAAGCAAAATTTGTTGTGTTAAATGATAATATTGATTCTTTTGGTTTTGGGGAATCTACTGGACTAACTAATAGATTGGAATTTAATGAAGAAAATAAAAATTATAAGAGACCAGATGGATTAGAATTTAATAATAACATACATGTTGTAACTATAACTCCGCAGGGGGCTTGTTATGCAACAGCTAAAGATAATATTCCTTATTATAAAATAACAAAAGGTTACTATTCTGCTATAATAGAAATTCGTGGAAAGGGTAATATAAATATTTATACTTGTCATAATAAAAAAGGCAGTCCTGCTGATAAAGAGTTTTATCAAACTAAATAAAAATAACTAAAAAGCAACTCTCCCTCATCTGAAGGAGAGTTGCTTTTTAGTTATAGGTATTGTTGTCTTATTCTTAGTTTTTCTATTGCTGTATTTTCTTTCTGTCTGATTCTCTCTTTTGAATATCCAATTTTTTGGCTTATTTCTTCGAGTGTCAATTTTTTTGTGTTTTTGAGACCATATCTCCAATTTATTATATTTTTTTCTTCATCTGTCAAAATTGACATCAAATCTTTTAATTCTTCATTGTCGAGATATTCTCTGTAACAATCTTTACTTGATATTGTATCACCTATTTTTAAATCGCTATCATTACTTATAGTCATATCAAATGATACTGGATCAGAGCTTATTTTGATTATTTCAGATAATTTATCAAGATTTTTCTTTTCTTGTTTTTTTATTTCTGCAATTACTTCAGGAGAATCTTCTGAAAGAATTCTATGTAATCTTCTTGATATTTTTTGTCTGATTTTTTCTTTTGAAACAGGATTTATTATTTTACTTATTTCTTCTATTGTTGGCTCTTCTTCATATATTTTTTTATAATATTCAACAGCTTTTTTGTATTCATTATATATTATTGAAATATGAATAGGCATTCTTATCATTCTGCTTTTATTATCTAATGCTCTTATTATTACTTGTTTGATTAAATATGTTGCATAAGTTGCAAATCGACAATTCATAGAAGCATTGAATTTTTTTGCAGATTCTATAAGACCTATATTTCCCTCTTGGATCAAATCCATTAATGAAAGACCTCTACCCATATATTTTATGGCAATAGATATAACTAATCTTAAATTACAGGTGATTAATTTATTTAGAGCTTCTTTATCACCTTTTAAGGCTTTATTGCCGAGTTCAGTTTCTTCTTCTTTACTTAAAAGAGGGTGTTGACCAACTTCTTTATAATAATTAATTAATATGCTGTCATCATTATTGTTATATTCGGAAAGTGAGTTGTATTTATTTCTCCCATGATCTAATGCAAACATCTTTATCACCTCCGAAAAATAAAATCTTTTTTTACATTTTAATTATAACTACTTTATCTTTAAAATTCATCATACTTTTTATTTATATATATCTAAACTGAAGGATGATTTTATTGGAAATAAAATTTTATATATTAATTTGAATATAGCAGTTAATTTTGTGAATCTCATAAAATTAAATCAAAATTTGAAATAAAATTTTATTAAATGATTCTATATTTTTGAAAGCATTTTCATTAAAATAGGAGAGGGGAAAATATGGTTATTTCTCAATTTTCAACAGCACTTGAAGCAGGCGGTGTTACACTATATCTTTTGATATGTTGTTCTATTTTAATGCTTGCAGTTATACTTGAAAAAATAGTTTTTTTTGTTTCTAATCATATTAATGTTGATTTGTTTCTTTCAAAAATAGTTAAATCTCTTGTAAATAAAGAAAATGATAAGGCTATTGATATTTGCAAAGATGAGAAAAAAGTTTTGGCAAATATGGCACTTGTTATTTTAAAAAGAATTGGATTTTCAAAAGAAGAACTTGAAGATGCTGGAGATACTGCTCTTGAACAAGGCATGTTAAAATATGAATTCCATATTTCAATTTTGGGAACTCTTGCTGTTATATCTCCTTTTATCGGCTTGATGGGAACTGTATTTGGAATTATTCAGGCATTTGCAGATATTGCTGCAAGTTCTTCTGCAGGTCAAGCTATTGTCGCAAAAGGAGTTTCTGAAGCATTGATTGCAACTGCAGCTGGTTTGATTGTTGCTATTCCTTCTTCAATATTCTTCAACTATTTTAAAAATAAGGCAAAAGCTCTTCGTATAAAATATGCAATTTTTTTATCAAAATTGATTGAAACAGTTGTCAGAATTTCAAATGGTAAAGAAATTGCTCCTGATATAATTCAGGAAGATTTAGAAAAAGAACAAGAGACAAAACAGAAAGAGGCTTGACATGAAATTTTTAAATAAATACAACAGTGATTCTGAAGAGCTAAATTCCATAAATATAACACCTTTTACAGATTGTATGATGGTTCTTTTGATTATTTTTATGATTACTGGAACTGCATTGACACAGGCTGGATTTAATATAAATTTGCCTAAAACAGAATTTGGTGATAGTGTTGAGGAGTCGTCTATTTCTATTTCACTTACTGAAAAGGGCGAATATTATTTGGGTGATGAAAAAGTTGATTTTAAGAAATTATCTGTTGAATTGAAGAAAAAAAATAGAGCGAAAAATATGCCTGTTTTGATTTATGCAGATTCAAAAGTTTATTATGAAAAGGTCATGTCTATTGTCGATGTTGTAAAAAATTCTGGTTTTTCAAATGTCTCACTTCTTGTTGATAAACAGTAAAGGGGGAAAGTTATGCTTGAAATTAAGGGAAAAGAAAATACTGCATTATGTTTTGCAAAAATTATAGAAGACGAAGCTATCGAACAGATAAGAAGAATGTGTGATTATGAATTCACAAGAGATAGTAAAATTAGAATAATGCCAGATGTTCATTCTGGAAAAGGTTGTACAATAGGAACTACAATGACGATAAAAGATAAAGTTGTTCCAAATGTTGTTGGAGTTGATATTGGATGTGGCATGTACACTGTCAATTTGGGAAAAATAGACTTAGATTTAGCAAAAATTGATGGAGTTGTTCATTTGATACCTTCAGGACATAGTGTATGGGAAGGGCGAAAAGAGCCGTTTGATCTCACAAATTTAAGTTGTAATAGATACCTCAAAGATTCAAGAAGACTTCAGAGAAGTCTTGGAACATTGGGTGGGGGAAATCATTTTATTGAGATTGATCAAAGTCAAGATGGTACAAAATATTTGGTAATACATTCAGGATCACGAAATTTAGGAAAACAAGTTGCCGAATATTATCAAGATTTGGCAATAGATTTAAGCAAAGGCAAAGAAGAGTATTTTATAAAAAAAGAAAAATTAATAAAAGAATACAAAGAGGCTGGTAGAAGAAATGAAATTCAAAATGCTTTAAAATCTATTGATTGGACACCCAAAGAATCAACCACTCCTGAAGACCTCTGTTTTGTCTATGGAAATTATTTAGATGACTATCTAAATGATGTCAAAATAAGTCAAGATTTTGCAAAAAGAAACAGGGAATTGATGGCTGAAATAATTCTTCAAAAAGCAGGATTAGAAGCAACAGAGGCTTTCCATACAATACATAATTATATTGATGTAGATGAAAAGATACTTAGAAAAGGTGCTATATCTGCTTATAAAGATGAAAAAGTTTTGATTCCTATAAATATGAGAGATGGCAGTATTCTTGGTGTTGGAAAAGGAAATCCTGAATGGAATTTTTCAGCTCCACATGGTGCAGGAAGATTGATGTCAAGGAATCAGGCTAAAGAGCTGTTAAATCTTGAAGAATATAAAAATTCGATGAAAAATGTATATTCTACTTCTATAAATGAATCAACATTAGATGAAGCTCCTATGGCATATAAATCTTTGTCAGATATTATTGATGTGATAGATGATACAGTTGATGTTATAGAGGTACTAAAACCTATTTATAATTTCAAAGCAAGCTAAGAAGGCACTGATTGCATGTTAAATAGCTTGATTCCTTAGGAATTTAGCTATTTTTTTTATATATTAAATAAAATATTTAATTGTTCTAAATTAGAATTATCGTTAATATCTCTTTCAGATAAAATGGGAACTTTGTTATTAGGAATTTCAAGTCCCCAATTGCTCCAACCGAAATAATTTTTTCTTGCAAATAATTCTATTTTGTTTTGTGTTGGAAACATTTTAGTAATACTATCAATAACTTCTTCTGGTTTTTCACTATGTTTACCTCTATGTACAGATATTAATTGTTTAATATTCCTAGCACCACGAGGAGTGGGAAATTTTCCTTTTTTAAAAGCGATTACAAATTCAGTTTGTGATAAAGTATATCTTCCTGGATTGTGAACTTTTTTATCCCAAACAAAAGCTACTGTTTTATATTCAAATCCCCAAGATACACCTAATTCAATGGAATTAGCAAATTGTGGCCCAGTTGTCCACATAAATAAAATACAATTATCTGAAGATATAGATGAAACTTTGAGTTTTTTTAAATCATTTAATTTTAAAGTAGGATAATTAAAATTAGCTGCACTTATAAAAATATCTTTTTTAAAATCTATATTTATCGTTTTAATACTTGATTTATCATATTGCATTTTACCACCATAATCCCAAGGTGGATCGGCATAGATAACATCAAATTTTTCATTTGGTAGAGGAGGAAAACTTAAGCTCTTAAAAATATAGATAAATATAGTAAAAAGTATTAAAAT
>JBGUKW010000240.1:0-5007 GCA_045114665.1 Candidatus Xenobia bacterium
ACCTTTAAAGTATAATACTATTATAATTTAATTTTAATAAAAAATCAATATATTTTTTTATTCTTTTTTATAGTTTTATGTACTATATAAAGAACTAAAAAAAAACAGAGACTTTAAAAAAGACTCTGTTTTTTTTTAGTTCTCATACGGTGGTTTAAAAACTCCACCTGCATGCATTCCTGGTTCCATTCCTTCTATTACACCTGAAGATGAATTGACTGCAAATTGCGGTTGTATTCCAGGTTCAAAACCTTGATTTATTCCAAAGTTTTGTTTTAATGCTTCTATGTCTATGTTAGAGGAATTGGCAACTTCATTTTCGGGGCCTTCTACTTCAACAGTATCAGAAACATTTCTTGTTGCTAAAATATCTGGTGATTTTTCGGCAATATTGGGAATTCGATCTTGGCTTGAATAAATCGAGTTTAATGAATTAACTCCAGCATTTGCCGAATTTATTGCATTTACCACTCTCATCACATCCTTTGATGATCTTAATATCATCTTAATCTTTTATTTGTCTATATTATACCACAATCTTGATTTCCCTCAATTATTAATATGTAAAATTTAATGTGTAATTGTTAAAAATCTGTTAAAAAGTGTTAAAATTTATAATATCATTTCAAATTCCCAAAACAAAAAAAATCCTATCAAATATTTTGATAGGATTTTTACTAGCTTTTTAGTTTTATTTGTTCATTTCTGCAATTTCATCATTTCTGGAAGGAAGAATTTCGAGAATTTCACCATCAACAGTAATATTTGTTTTGCTTGATGCAGGAAGATTTTTCTGTTCTCCTGTTAAAAGTTCTTCTCCCTCTTTTAATTGAGAAAGTGCTTTTTGTAGTTTTGCCTGAGCTTCAACAGCTTTTTGAGTATCAAAGAATGTTCCAAAATATTTTGAAAGAGTATCAAGATTTTCTGGTACGCTTGTGTCTAATGCTGCCATTTCTCTAAGTTGGTGATTCAAAAGCTCAAATTCAGCTTTTGTTGTACTTGTGTTATAGCTTGATGAAACAACATGTATTTTGACACCTTTTTTACAAACTTCCCCGAGAAGTTCTTTTAAATCTCTGTTTGTGTCGATTGCATTTTGTTCTATGGTGATTTTGTCTGAAGCTCCGAGGATTCCTGCTTTCATCCATTGATCGGAAAATGTTCCTCTTCCTATTCTTATCATCTCTTCATGTGTTATCATACAGCCGATTCCTTTTTCTTTATCCATTGAATCAGCACTGAGAGAATGAGCTCCTGAATATGCTTTCTGTTTGTCAACTTCTATGTAGTTGTTATTGATTTTTTCATCAGTCATGAACTGGAATTTGACACCTGCACTCTTTAGTTCTTTTATTGACTCCGCTGATTTTTTGTCGGCTTTTTCCATCAAAACATGAACATCTACGCCTTTTTGGGCTTTTTGTTTGATAATAGCTGTCATCTCTTTGTCTGAGAGTTCTTTTGTTGTAATTATAATGCTTTCTTTTGCATCACTGATTAAATTTTTGAGTTGTTGTCTTGCATTTCCAGGACTTGTTACAACATCAGAGACTGGATTTGAAGCAACACCTTCAGATACTCCGCTGAGGTCATTTAGCAATATGTTTTCAATGTCATTTACTTCTTTTGGAGCAATATTTATGACTCCATAACTATTGTTATAAGCAAATGCTGATTTTGAAAGGTTGTCTGGGAATGTTATTGCTTCTTGACTGTCAACAACCATTGATGTCGATGTTGGTGGCTTGTATGTTGGATCAGCCCATTGTACTTTTACTCCAGCTTTTTGTAATGCTTCTGCTGTTTCGATATTTGTTTTGCATTCTGGATCCCAAGGGAATGGGTTTTGAGGCATGACAACAGATACATCTACGCCTCGTTTTGCGGCTTTTATCAATGCACTTCTTGTTGCTGTATCGCTAAATAGACCTGTCTCAACAATTACAGATTTTTCGGCTGTTCTTATTGCATTCTTGAATGCAGAACCTATTGCCTTAGGGTCTGTGATTATCATTTTTGAAGGTATTTCAAAGCCTTTTTTCTGATATTTGTTAATAATTCCATCGAGTTGGTTTGAATCGTCATGGAATATGTAACCCAATTCTCTGTTTTTGTCTATTGCAGATTTACTGAAGTTTTGAGAACCTACATAGGTTTTTCCGTCTTTTGTATCTGAGTCAACATTTACTGCTTTGGCATGGATATATGGACTGACAAGGAAATGTACATCAGCACCTTTTAGATGTAGATATGCTGCTGGTTGTAAATTGTTTTGAGCAATACCTGGGTCTGTTATTGTCAAATCTGCTTTTACACCTGAATCAATTTTTTGTGCTAATAAATCTACAACTGCTGCATCTGTGATTGCCTGTTGGAGTACAGATATTTTCTTCTTTGCTCCACTCATCATTTCTTGTAATTTGCTTCTTGCATTGTCAGGGCTTATTACAAGATTTGTGTCTCCCATGTCTGGAAGATCAACTCTTTCCCAATCGGAATTAAATATTGTCTCGATTTGATCTACAACTTTTTGATCGTCAATTAAGATTGCTCCTAAATCGAGGTTCTTGCCAAAAGTAGAACTTCCTAAATTACCTGTCAAAACAAGGGCTTTCTTGCCATCGAAAACCATGCTCTTTTCATGTGTAACACTTGTTTTGGAGAACTTTGGATTATCTGGCTTATATTCTGCTCCTCTGCTGACCATGTCATCAATAAATGGCTTACTTGGATCATCTTGTGTATGTGTCCAGTAGAAAGGATCATTTTCAACCATTAAACGAACTTTTACACCTCTGTCTAAAGCTCTATGGAAGGCTTCTGTAAGTTCAGGTGTATTTGCTGTAACAATGTAGATGTGAAGATCGATTGATTCTTTTGCATCATCTATCATGCTTACAAGAGTTTCTAAGCCTTTTTCTCTCATAACCATGATCTCAGGAGTTTTGATTACAGCTGCAGATTTATCGGATTCTTCAGATTTAGCAGTCTGTATAACATCAGAAGAAATGCCTACATCTGCTATTTCTCTACTTCTGCTTGTGCTTTCAGTATGTACAACGGCTTCAGCCTGTTTTATACCATCTGTTTTTCCAACAGATGACACTGTTGGTGTCATAGCGAAATTGATTCCACTAATATTCATAAGACTGCTCCTATCTTCCCTTCTTTATGATTTTTTTTATATCTCTTAAAAAAGTGACGAGAGAATTTATATCATCTAAAAAACCAATTATATTTACAACATTTCTTGTTTCTTTGTCATATTTGAATTCTTTACCTGCAATTACTATATTCTGCTCTACATATCCAGTCTGTGAAGCATATTGATATCTTATATGACCTTTTGGATTAATGTAAATTTGATGGTTTAACCCATCTTCTTCTTTTATTCCATTTATAGTTTCACTTTCGGTAACATCAAATCCATCTTCTTCAAGAATTGCTGTTAATACTTCACTATTGTGATTCCAGCTCATATTTTGTTTCTCTCCGAATATTTTTACATTATTAATTATAAATAATTTATTTATTCAAAATTATACCATAAAGTTTTATTTTATGGATATTTTTTTTGTTAATTTCTTGTTACTTTTTCAATAAATTAAGTATTTTTAAATTTTTGATTAATAATTGAATTTTTTTTTATAATATGTTATAATAATCAAAATGTGTCTTTACTTTTGCCCTTTTTGGAATATAAAGTTTTGACATTAAAGTTTAGAGGAGGGAACAAATGCAGTCAGTTAAATCGACTTCCGTAGCTATGCCACAAGCACCTGCTGCTTCTGCTCGCCCTGCGATGCCTAATTTAGCAGGAAACAATGCTGTAAGAAATTTTAATGGTTTTAATAAACCTATGCAAAATGGTTTAATGGGACAGATGGGACAGATGGGACAGATGAATAGGGGAGCCATGTTACCTCAACAGGGCAATATTCAAAGACCTAATATGCCTTTTACACAGCAGTTTAAAAATAACCTACCCAATAAGCAACAGCCAGCAACTACTGGTTTAAATAGGGGAATGAATTCTGTCTCTAATTCTCAGGGAATGCAGCAGCTTTCAAAATTGAATGCTCAATTAAATGCTGGTCCAAAAGTTTCTATTTTTGAGACCTCTCCTTCATTGGCAGGCAAACTTCCTGAATATCCTGAAGCCGCTTTTGAAAAGTTGAATAAGATGATGGAAGACAATAAACAGACAAGAGATTCAGCTTCTCAAAAATTGTCTCGTCAACTTTCTGATATGAAAGAAAAATTCTTTGAAAATTACAGTTATAAAACTGAAAAAGGCGAAGATGGAAAGCCAAGAGTTGCAAAAGATGAGCAAGGTCGTCCACAGCTTCAGCAGGGAAAAGAAACATTTGAGCAGAGAATTGCAAGACAAGATCATGAGGCATCTGTAAGTAAATCATATTCTGATTATTACACAAGTGTCAAAGAGAATTTCCTTGCAAATGAAAAACAGCAGATAATGCAGTTCCTTCAAAACCATAGAAATGAACTCAATAACCCAACTATTCAGCAAGAACTTCAAAAAATGCTTGCTGAAAGTGAGAAAAAAGCTCAGAAACTTAAAAGAGATATTGATTCTCAAATGCTCGAATTAGATCTTCCAGATGAAGATATGAGAAAGTTCGCAAGAGAAGAGAAAAAGAAACTCTACAAAATGGAAGACGAACACAAGAAGATGGAAGATTCTTCTGCAGAAGCACATGAGTTGATCATGTATCAAGATCAGATGAATGCTCTTGCATTAGAGGAAAAGAAAAAATTGAAAGAGGCTTCAAATGATGAAGTTTTCCTTAGAAAACCTGAAGATTTCTTGAAACCTCCAGCACCTCCAACACTTGCAGAAATGCTTCCACCTTATCTCGTTTCAGCTCTTTACAATATGGGCATTTATGCAATCGAGTAAAGTGAACTACTCGGCTACAAGTAGCCGAGCTTCTTGCTTCAACGACAGCGGTTATTACCACATTTCGTATTACTACGAACAGCTTT
>JBGUKW010000241.1:0-5683 GCA_045114665.1 Candidatus Xenobia bacterium
GGTGTTTGTCTCAAAAATTGTCCTTTCAAAGCTATCAAGGAGGTTTAGTTTTTAAATGAGCGATACAGTTAAAAAAACATTGTTTGTTGACGGTAAAGAAGTGGAATTCAATGATGAAAAAAACCTTCTCGAAGTTATAAGAAAGGCTGGATTTGAAGTTCCAACTCTATGTTATAGACCTGAATTGAGATCTTTTGGTGCATGCCGTATGTGTGTTGTCGAGATTGAAGGAAGAGGAATTCAATCTTCATGTACCATGCCCCCAGAGCCAAATTTAAAAGTACATGTAAATTCTGAAGCTGTAAGAAAAGTAAGAAAATCTGTTCTTGAACTTCTTCTTGCAAATCACAATAGAGAATGTACAATGTGTCCTCGTTCACATAATTGTGAACTTCAGACACTTGCAAACAAATATGAAGTAAGAGAAGTTAGATATCAAAATAAAGAAAAATTATTGCCAATAGATGATTCAAATCCTGCTTTGGTAAGAGACCCCAATAAGTGTATTCTCTGTGGTGCATGTGTAAGGGCATGTTCAGAATATCAGGGACTTGAGATCCTTGGATTTGCAAATAGAGGTTCTCGCACAGTTGTTACTCCAGCACTTGGAAAGAAGCTCGGAGAAGTTGACTGCGTATATTGTGGACAGTGTGCTGCTGTATGTCCAACTGCTGCAATTACAATTAAGTCAGATGTACAAAAAGTAAGAGACATGATTGCTGATAAGGAATCAACAGTCGTATGTCAGATTGCCCCTTCAGTCAGAGTTGCTGCAGGTGAAGAATTTGGCTTAAAACCAGGTGATAATGTAATTGGCAAACTCGCTGCTGCTCTTAGAATGGTTGGATTTGACAAAGTTTATGACACAAACTTTGGTGCAGATGTTACAATCATGGAAGAAGGAACAGAATTTATAGACAGACTTACAAATGGCGGAGTTCTTCCACTATTTACAAGTTGTTGCCCAGCTTGGATCAGATATATTGAGACACAACATCCTGAATTGCTTCCACATGTTTCAACAACAAGATCTCCAGAGGCAATTTTTGGTTCAGCAATAAAAGACATTGCTGTAAACAGAGATGGATTTGCAAGAGATAAATATAAAATCGTATCATTTATGCCATGTACTTCTAAAAAGACAGAATGTAAGCGTCCTGAATTCTCTGTTGATGGTATTCCAGATGTTGACTGTGTACTTACAACTCAGGAACTTGTCAGCCTAATCAAAGGTTCTGGAATTGATTTAAAAGCTGTTGAACCAGAAGAGCTTGACATGCCTTTCGGACTTTACACTGGTGCTGCCACAATTTTTGGTGCTTCAGGTGGTGTAGCAGAAGCAGCATTGAGAACAGTAAGTGAAATTGTAACAGGCAAACCTATTGAAAATATCGACATAAAAGAGGCAAGAGGACTTAACAGATGTAAAGAACTCACTCTCGAATTGAACGGTCAAAAAGTAAAAGTCGTTATTGTCAATACACTTAGAGAAGCTGAAAAAATGCTTCAAAAAGTTATAGATGGAACTGCTGATTTCCAGATGCTCGAAGTAATGGCATGTCCAGGTGGTTGTGTCGGTGGTGGCGGTCAGCCAATCAGTTGCAACAATCCTGTAAAGAAAAATCAAAGAGCTGCTGGACTTTATAATGAAGATTCTTCTTTACAATATAGAAAATCTCATGAAAATCCTGCTGTTAAGAAGTTTTATGAAGAATGGTTCGAAAAGCCAGGAAGTCATAAAGCTCATAAGTTATTACACACATCTTATATAAATAGATTTGAAACTTGTTATAAAAATACAAAGTAATTGACATTTATAGGTCTGTCGCATTATAATAATATCTATATGATTTTATGGTGTGGCAGACTTTATTTTTTAGGTGGTGTATATGGGAGAGAAAAATTTATCTATACCAACCCTCAAAAGATTACCTCTTTATTGTAATATTGCACAACATGCTTTGGATATGGGGAAAAATTTAATATCAAGTTCAGAGATAGCTGATTGTTTGAATATTGATTCAACTCAGGTTAGAAAGGACATAGCTGCAATAGGTTATGGAGGAAAGCCAAGAGTTGGTTTTGATTCAAAGGAATTGGTAAAATATATAAGAAATTTTTTGGGGTTGAATAAAGTTAATAATGTTATACTTGTTGGAGCAGGTAATTTAGGAACTGCTCTTGCAAGAAATAAAGGTTTCTTAGTTCAGGGAATAAACATAAAAGCTGTTTTTGACAATGATCCTAAATTGATAGGTTCTGATATAGAAGGAAAACAAATTGTTTCAATAGATAATCTTGAACAATATATATCTGACAACAAAATAAAAATAGCGATATTAACTGTTCCTGCATTTGTCGCTCAAGAAACTGCAGATAAATTGTTTTCTTTTGGAATAAAGGGAATATGGAATTTCGCTCCAGTAAATATAACTCATCCAAAAGGTGTCGTTGTATGGAATCAAGATTTGGTTTCAAATTTTATTACTTTTATTAAATTCGTTAAAACCTTTTAGTGAATAGGTATTAAAAGGATTTTTAATTATAAAAGAAGAATTCATAAAATAAAACATGATGTAAATAATGGAGTAGTCTTGTATGAGTGCAACAGAACCTTTGGATTCAGGAGAAGTTTTTTCTGAACTTTGTCCTTCAATGCGTGAATATTTAGAATCTGCAAAAAAACTTTCTAAGCAGCATAAGCATTTTTTCCTTGGACAAGAGCATTTTTTAGCAGCTTTCCTTTTAAATAGTAATTCTGTTATAAGAAAATATATAGACCAGCCTAAATGGAATGCAAAGAAGAAAGTACAATCTCTTTTGCAAAAGGCTTATCCACAGGCTAAAAATGGTGCAAAATGGAATGGTTTTATTGTTACACCTCGAATGCAGGATACATGGTCTGATGCTATTCAATTAACTCAATTTGGAGAGCCAACTGATGTTCATGAAGTTCATATCCTTGATTCAATGTTTACCAAGATAAATAGACCTATAAAGAAATGGTTACAATCTGAAAACTTGGATGATGAAAAAGAATTGATGTCTTTCTTTGAAAGAGAATTAGAAGAATTTAAAAATTCTTCACATGAGGAAGATTTTGTTCAGAAGCAACCTGCTAAATCATCTAATCCTTTTGCAATTTTCAATATATTTAAGCCAAAAGAGAAAAATATTGAAATTAAGGTTCATGATTCTTATGCTAAAAATAATGATAGTTATGAAGAAGATAATTCTTATGATAATAGCTATTCAGAGAATAATTATGATAATAATTATAATGAGCCAGTTCCTTCAGAAGATGTTTCTCAGCAAGAAGCATCATTTGAAGAGCCAATTCAACAGCACATTGAGCCAGTTCAACAGGAAGTAAAAGAAAAATCTGTTGATAAAAATAGGGTTCTTCGTGTTGGTGATAGTTATACCTATCAAGAATCAGAGCTTGTTGCAAGGGGAATGCCTGCTTCGATTATAGATGCGTTTATGCAACTTGCAGATGAATATGGTCCTTTACCAGAAAGAATTTTATTCAATAAGAGAAAAATTTATTTTGAGAATTTATTATATGAAAATTTGACTCTTGAAGAATATCAAGTTGTTGTATCAGACCTTGAAGATTCTATAAAAGCAGCACTATCTCGTTCTCCTTTTAGAAGTTCATCTACTGCAAGTCCTTCTACTCATTCACTATTTAATAGAAAGACAACTGAAGAAGTAAAAACAGAAGAAGCACCTCCTGCTTTTACACCAGTAGAAGAAACAGTCGAAGAGCCTGTGGCAGAAGAATCATCTGTACCAACATTTGATAGTTCAGTTCCTGCTTATACACCAGTAGAAGAAACTGTTGAAGAGCCTGTGACAGAAGAATCATCTGTACCAACATTTGACAATTCAGTTCCTGCTTTTACACCAGTAGAAGAAACAGTCGAAGCGCCTGTGGCGGAAGAATCATCTGTACCAGTATTTGACAATTCAGTTCCTCCCTATACACCAGTAGAAGAAACTGTTGAAGATAATTCTGTTATGACTCCTGTTAGACCAGATAATGAAGAAACATTTTCAGCTTCTGTAGAACCTTCTGTAGAAGAAGTTACTGTTGATATAGATGATGTAACTGAAGAAGATATTCAACATCAAGAAGAACAAAAGGTTGTTAATACAACAGAAGAAGTAAAACCTAATAATGTATCTGAAGAATCTAAAGAATCTGCAGTTGTTGAAGAAGAAATAGAAGATGAACAAGAGGATATTGTTTCTAATGTAAGATATATTAAAGGTGCTTCACCTTCTGCTATTTATCTGAAATACATGGAACATGTAGATATATCATCTATGTTGAAAGATTCAAAATCACTTTATCTTACAAAAGATATTGAAAATTTACAGGAAGGATTCCATTGGAGTGAAATGCTTGATTTTGTTCCTGTAAATTCCGTATCTCCAACTCCAAAACTTGGCAAAGTTGATTTGGAAATGATAACAGTTGGAATTTTGGAAAAGAAGAGTTAACGGAGGAGAATTTTTATGAAGTGTACTCTTGAAATTGTAAGCGGAATTTATGATGGTCTTTTATTTGAATGTGATTATTTTCCTGTAAAGATTGGCAGAGGACAAGATTGTGAAATTTCGATTCCTTTAGATGATGCAGTATCTCGTAGTCATGCCGAATTGACACATGAAAATGGCACTATTTATATAGATGATTTAAAAAGTACAAATTCAACTTTTGTAAATGATCAAAAAATTGGTGAAGGTCTTGGAAAAAGAAATTTAAATGACGACGATATTATAAGAGTTGGGGAAACATATATCAAGTTTAATATGTAAGACAATAAAAAATGGTGTGTGAAAAAATTCACACACCATTTTTTATTGTCTTTTTACACTGGACCTATTGCTAATTTTCTTGTTTTTCCACATATCAAACATCTAAATTCAGCTACAGACCAATGAGATAATTTTTCTGTTTCCTGCTGTGGAATAGGAACATAAGCATGACTGTGATCACAGCCACCTTCTTGAATATAGATAACTTTTTGTCCTTTTGTTCTAAAAGTTATTATATTCTCCATTGCTTTAACTTTTTCATAATCAATACTCATTGAATATGATTTGTTATCAGGCAACATAGTATATTTGCAAAGGTGTCTTATTTCTGAAATTGGAATAATTTTAGCATCTAACGGTTTGTTATCTGCACTTAATTCAACTATACAAAGGTGAGTTGATACAGCTATGCTTTTTTCTGTCAGTGTAAATCTTATTGTTTTTGAAGATTTTCTTTCACGAGGAAAAGCGGAACATATTCTTATTCTATATCCTTCACTTGTTTCAAGATTGTATCCAGTTTCTTGTCCTACTTTTGTACAACCTTCTCCAAAAAGGCTCATCACATATTCCACTGCTATTTTATTTCTGTTAAAAGATTGTTGTGCTGAAGGCATAAATAAATATCCTATTTTTAAAAATTACATGAAAATTCTTTAAATTTGTCATTTTCCCTTTTTTTAAAAGTTAAAATTTTTATAATATTATTTCAAATTTTCAAAAATTAATTTTAACTCACCAAATTTATTTTTTATTAACTTGGTAATTAAATAATTGATTCACTTAATAGCCGACTTAATAACATATATTATATAAAACTATAAAAAAGAATAAAAAAATATATTGATTTTTTATT
>JBGUKW010000242.1:0-13515 GCA_045114665.1 Candidatus Xenobia bacterium
ACAGTTAAAGAACCATCTGTGAATTTAATATTTTCAACTTTTTGCTTCAAATTATCTGGACAATATTTATCAACGATTGATTTTGGAACATATTTATCAGTCTTAGAAGGCTTCCAACCGCTCTGTTTCATTATTTCTCTCAAGCCCGTCAATGACTCATCCAAATTAGCCTTGTAAGAGTGATCATTTGAAGCCCCTTCTCTTGTCCTTATATCAGTATGTCTTGTTCTGACTTTTTGAGAAGGAGTTGCTACTCTTACCTGCTCTTCTGTATCTTCTACAAATACAGCTCTATCAGTTAGTGGAGCAGGAGCCGAAACCATTTTGTTTGCACCACCATTAAAGAATCCTCTTCCACCAGTAGTTCTTGCTCTGCTTGGAGCAAATGACTGAACATTTGAAGATGAATCATAAGTATCAACTTGTTTCTTCTTTCCAAAAATTCCCTCATAGCTTACACCGTCAGGCATTTCTGTAGGAGTCTCAATCTTTTCTGATTTTCCACTCTTATTTACAACTTTGTCTTCAACAGCTACAAATGATGTATATTGTGTTACTAAATTGTAGTCAAGACCTAACTTGATTATATCCTTCTTAACATCATCTTTTGGATTACCATTTTCGATACCTTTTAAGTCTGTATCCATGATGGATTCAATTTTATTTCTTGCCCAAAATGACATTATAGCTTCATTGGCTTCTTCTTTGTCAGGAAATTTTACTTCGATTTTCTTTGTGAAAGGTCTTCCAGCAGAATTTCCTGTGAGTGTTAGAACTCCTGAAGCTCCTTTTGTATAACGACCTGAGAAAATAAGTGGCTTTTCACTGAATAAATCTGGCTGTCCCTCTGGAAGAACATCTGTTACAGGAAGAGTTCCCCAATCGGCTTTTACATCTGTCATAAGTGGGCAACCAATTTTTTTGTAGAAATTGTTCGCAACTTCTTCGCTATCTTTATTCAAATCAACAATGACACATTCGCCTCTTCCGAGTTTTGCCATTTTTGTGATCAAATATCTATTTACACCATTTCCATTTCCAAAAACGAACATTCTTGCATTTCCAATATTCTCAGATACGAGTTGTGATATAGACATATCATTTCCAATATATCCATCTGTCATCATTGTTACAATTCTGAGTCTCTCTGGGTCTGAACCTGTCAATGCTTCAATAATAGCTGGTTTCATTTCTGTTCCGCCACTACCTGTTCTTGCATTTATGAACTCAAGAGCTTTCTTTCTTGTTCTTTCATTGTTCTTCTGTGGAAAATCAAAGAGTTTAATTGTTGTATTAGAGAAAGAAATTACATTAAATGTATCATCTGGATTCATCTTTTCAATACAATACTTCATTGTCTCTTTGCATTTTTCTATAGGTCTTCCAGACTGAGAACCTGAATCATCAACTACAAATATCATCTCTTTAGGAGTTATAATAGATGTAGAAGGCTTTGCTGGTGGCTGAATAACAAGTGAGAAGAATCCACCTTTTTTGTCGTCTGTGTGACAGATAATGCCTTCTTCAACTTTTTTAGATGCAGATGTATAATTCAAGATAAAATCTCTATTTGGAATATTGTCACTTGAATCGAGTTCTATTGTATATGTTTTATCATCTTTTTTAGTTGTCTTGACTTTGTGAAGACGACTTTTTACATCTTTTATAGCAACAGGTGAATTTATATTGACTTTTAAAGAAACATCATGTCCTGCTCTCATTCCCTCTGGAATAATTGGAGGATTTAACTTCTGTTCTGGAACTCTTTTTGAATCAACTTCCCACCCTGTCTCTTTTTGTTCAGAGTTCAAAGCTACCTTTTCTTTAGTTGTCATCGGTTCATCTGAAAGTTCAGGTTTTGGCATATATCTTGGACCAGAAACCATTGGGAAAACAAATTCATAAATGCCATCTTCAAATTTGATATTCTCAACATAAGTAATCTTGATCTCAATTTTATCTCCTGGCATTATGTTTGCAACATGCTGTGTAAAAATATTTGGTCTTTCTTGGTTGAGAAGAGCGGCTCTTTTGCCTTCTTTTTTAGCTTTTTCATAAATCTTTGTAGCTTCTTCTCTCTCTTTTATGATCGATCTTATTGTCTTGTCGCCAATCTGCATTACCATTGAATCAACAGCTGCCATCTCTGGAAGTGGAAAAATATATTCAGCTTCGATTGGATGATCTAATTCATTTTTAAATCTCTGAACAACTGTTACTTTTCCAATATATCCTGAAATATCAGCAGTTACATCTGTATGTTCGAGAGGACATACAATAGCTTTGCCCTTGTCATTTATGATAAGTGAACCTTCCCCAACATCATTTGTGTTTACACTTTTAACATCATTTGGGGTATTTACATTCCTAACCTTCGGATTATTTGAAGGTTTAGGTGGTCTTTTAGTTGCAGCACAAGCATATAGGCAAAAACAACCTACAACAACTGCAACTATGACAAAAATATTTAACATTTTCTTGAGCATTTTATCCTCCTTTATTTTTAATATTTCTGTTAATTTAACAGTATATTTTTATTTCCTTTTATTGCATAAATTATGAATTATTTTTAATTTTTTAAAATTTTATTTAATGCATGTTTATAAACTCCCTAAAAATTGTATGGGGCTGTAAAAAAATATCATAAACATTATTTCAAATTTTAACTTTATTCTCTGCCATTAATAAAATTATTGTGATAAATTGAAATTTGGGCGGTTACATATTGATTTGCAAAAGGGTCTGTGAAAAAATTAAATATATCTATTACTGTATTTTAAATAGAGCCGATCGACTTAATTTTTAAGTAAATAATAATTTACAGGCTTAGATTGCCACGGTCGCACAGCTCCCTCGCAATGACATCGCTTTTAAATAGAGGCTATTGGGGTTACGGAAATCAATAACAAAAATTGATTTCCTTTTTTCACAACCCCAAATTTGAAATAATATCATAAAAATATTATAAAAATGAAATATATATTATTTTGAAGGAAAAATTATTATATAATTGAAAATTAAAAGAATATGTAATATTTTTTAAAGTATTTTTAGTTTTAAAAAGGACATAAAAACATGGCTGAAAAAAATGTTTCCGCAATTTCAACACTAATGACGAGGCTAAAACTCGAACCAAATAATCCTGAAGCACATTTTAACCTTGCTGTTGCTTATGAAGAAGCTGGTAATTACGATAGTGCTATAAATGAATACGAAAGAGCACTTGATTTAAATAAAAACTACTCAAGAGTTCTACTCCATTTGGGTTTTATACAAGTAAAGAAGAAAGAAAATGGAAAAGCTCTTGAACTTTGGGGAAAAGCATTTAAAGCAGAGCCTAAACTAGTAAATCTTTTTAAAACAGAACCAACGGCTGCCTATTATAAAAGCAAAATAGATGATGTAATAGCGATATTCCAAAGAAATGTTGGATCTAACCCAAAAGTAGCACAGGGGCACTATGACTTGGGACTTGTATATAAATATTTCGATAAATTAGAACTTGCATTGCAATGTTTTAAAACAGCTACTGATTTAAACAGTGTTATGTGGGAAGCATATATACAATGTGGTGAAACATATTCTGCACTTGGTCAGACTAAAATGGCTATTGAGCAGATGAGATATGGAATTCTTGCAAACCCAGGAAACAAAAATCCTATAGTCCATATTTCATTGGCTGATGTATATATGAAAGAGAACATGATGGGATATGCTCAACAACAGTTAAATAAAGCATTAGAACTTGATCCAAAATCTGTTGAAGCATATATTATGTTAGGAAAATTGTTCTTCAGACTTTCCAATTTCAAAATGGCTATGAAGAACTATCAATCTGCAATCGAAATAGACCCACGCAATTCAGAAGCCCACTATCAGCTTGCAAAAACTTGTGAAGCAATGTACAGACCAGATTTTGCACTTGTTGAACTAGAAAAAGCAGTATCTAGCAAGCCAGATTTTGGTGAAGCATATTATGATTGGGGTAACTTACTATTACAAATGGGTGAAGCAGACAAAGCAATCCCAAAACTCGAATATGTTTTGAAAATAAATCCAAATGATGCTTATGCACATTATACACTTGGTACAGCCTATTTTAAAATAGAAGATTATCATGCTGCTATGTATCATTTTAAAGCCTCAACTCAAATAAACAAATCAGATGCATACACATATTATAATCTCGGTATATGTTGCATGAAGACAAAAGATAATGACGGAGCATTACAAGCATTCGGAAAAGCAATGGAATTAGCTCCTACAGATTCATCTTATGCTTATCAAAGATATTTAGTAAATATGAATATCATGGACTTTGAAGAGGCAGAAAAAGACATCAAGAAAGCAATAAAAGCAAAACCTGCTGAAGTTGAATATAGATTGAAATTAGTAAATCTATATAGAAGGAAAAAACAGTACAGAGATATTCTTGATGAATTAAACAGTTTCATAAATATAAATCCAAAAGTTTCATCAGTCTATTCAGAAATGGGTATTGCATATTCAGAATTGGGAGATGCAACTGTTGCAAAGGTATCTTTTGAAAAAGCTCTTGAAATAAATCCAAATGATGTCCGTGCTATCTATGGAAAAGGAGAACTTCTCAAAGCCTCTGGAATTAAACTCAGAGAAGCAAAAGAGATGTTCAAAAGAGCTCTTGAAATCGATCCTAATTTCTTGCCAGCTCTCGAAGATTTGGGACTTATGTATTTCGAAGAAGGCGATGCAGAAACTGGAACAAAATACTACAAAACAGCTCTTGACAATGCTTCTCCAGAAGAATTAAATGGAGTAAAAATGAATTATGCAGGAGTTCTTATAAAATATGGTCATGCAGAAGAAGGTATAAATGTATTTACAAATATTGTAAATGAAAGACCAGAAGATGCAAGACTCAGAATGGCTCTTGCAAAAGCTCTCAAAGAAATTGAAAGATATGATGATGCAATTTCGCAACTACATATTGCCCAAGAACTCGAACCAGAAAATCCAGATTATCCAATGGAATTAGGAAAACTTTTCACAGAACTTGGTCTTATCGACGAAGCAAGAGATACATATTATACTATTATCAATATGTATCCAACACACAGAGAAGCACAACAGGCTTTGACACAGTTGATGAGCCAATCATATTCTGCTCCAACAATTCCAGCAATGGAACAAGATACTGTATCAAAACAACAGATATCTTCTCCAAAAATTACGAACAATATACCGATTTTGAGCTTAAACAAAAAAGAAGAGGTTGCTCAAGAACAAGATATGGGCATGGATTCAATGATGATGCCAGACCTCGACTTTGGAGATATTGAACCTGCCGAAGAAAAGAAAGAAGAAGTCAAAAAGCCTTCAAAACCTATTCCATTAAGTGTAGGTAATATGGCAGATGTATTCTCTGATTTCGACACAGAAGAGGATTCAGCTCTTGATGGTGATTTGATAGATGATAATATTACTAATGAAGCACAATCTGTACAAGAAGAAGTCGTAGAAGAACCTAAAGCTGAAGAACCAGCCGACGATTTACTTCCAAACTTTGATGATTTCAATTTAGATGATCTTGAAATCCCTGTTGATGCTGATATTTCATCTGATAACGAAATTTTAGGTGTAGAATTGCCAACAACAGAAGAAAAAATTCCTTCTGCCCCTGTACCACCAAAACCAACATCAAGTCAAGATGATATAAGTATATTTACAACTGATGACGATATTTTCTCTGATTCTTCAAATGATGACGACATCTTTTCATCAAAACCACAGATAAAGCCAAAAAGAGCAAGAAAAGCCTTAACAGATGATATATTCTCGACATCACAAGACGATATATTTGCAGATTCTTCTGATGATGATGACATTTTTGCAGAATCAAAACCAAAGAAAAAAGCATCTTCAAATAGTATTTTCGATGATGACGATGACATATCAGATGATTTATTTGGAGACATATCTACAAGCAAAAAAGATGACCTATTTGGAGATAGTAAATCAACAACATCTTACAAATCAGAGCCAATAAAAGAAGAACATGAAGATAATACAGTATATGAAAGCACTGATCTTCCTGAATTAGATGATTTCTTTGGATTTGGTGATATGGGTATGGCTTCTGAAGAACCAGCTCCTGCTAAAGAACCAGCTCCTGCTAAAAAAGAAGAACCAAAACCAATAAAGAAAGAAGAACCAGCTCCTGTTAAACCTCCTGTTAAAAAGGAAACCCCAAAGGCAAAAGTCGAAAATTTATTCGAAGAAGATATTCTTGGTTCAATGTTTGATGAAGAACCAAAGAAACCTGTTGTTGAAGCAAAACCAGTAGAAACTGTTGCAAAAAATAAAAATTCTTCAGACCTTTTAGATCTAGATGATGAATTGGATAATCTATTTGATGCAGATTTGGCAGATACAGATGTTGATGAATATAATCAAGAAGATATTTCTATTGACGACATAGAAGAAGACTCTGCAACAGACCTCAGAGAGTCAAAACAACAATTAAGTGCCGTCATAGCTGCTCAGCCAAATGATATACCTTCAAGAGAAGCTCTTATAGATGTTTGTATAACTTTGAAAGACTATAAAGAGGCTTATGAAAACCAAAAATATCTACTGAGCCACGCTCCTGCAGATTATAAGAGATATGCAAAAATCATTGAAATCTATTCAAAAGCAAACAAAAAAGAAGAACTTCCATTAGTAGAAGAATATATGTCAATGGCAGAACCTGATTCTAAGTATATTGAAGAAATATGTAAAAAATATACTGAAGCAGATAATACAAGTTTGGCATTAAACGAATGTAGAAGATGTTCTAAAGCTGAGCCAAACAATACAGATTTATCTCTCTTATTAGGAAAGATGTACACAACAGCAGGAAATCATGCATTAGCTACACTACAATACCAAAAAGTAATAAGAAAATCGCATGATGTCAGTGTCAATTTGCTTTTAGCAGAAGCCTATGAAAAGATGAATAACTTAAAGGGGGCTATAAAAACTCTGACAAAATATTTAGAGTCAATTCCAAATGACAGTGAAGTTTGGTATAAATTCATGATGCTTGCTGATGAAGAAACTGCTTTTGCAAATAAAGATAAATTCAAAGAAGCAGTTGCTAAACATCCATTAACTTCAGACCAGATTGCTGATTTGAAGAAAAAATATGGCAGTAAATTAATATAAATTTTGTATATATAAACCGAAAGTATTCTATCAAAGAATATTTTCGGTTTATATAATAATTAAAACTTTAAAATTGCGAAAAAGTGAAATATGTTTTTAAAAAATAGACAAAATATATTAACTATAATATTGATGTTTTTTGCCGTTTTATTTCCAAAAGAGGCTTATTGCAATTTTGAAAAGCTATATGTAAATGGTCAACTATCATCAATATTTATGATTGTTGATTTCGACGAAGTTTATATTCCTGAAGTTGATATACACGATTTGACAAACAGGAAAGACATAACTTATGATAATCAAACACTTGCAGTATTAATTGGCGATAAACCTATTAGTGCAACTGTTACATTTTATGACAAAACAACTTGTTATCCATTATTTGCCATAAGCAGAGAATTATTTTTACCTATAAAATGGGATCACAAAACAGGTAAAATAGAATTATCCACTACTCCGCAACCTCCTACTGAAGGCGAAAATAAAATTTCAGATAGAACAAAGGCAGAATTAGAGGCAAATGGAAAAACAGATTTACTCGGTGATAATCAACAAAATCAACCAACAAAAAGAAGAAGAAAAAAAAGAGGACTTTTTATAAACCTTATAAAGGAAGATATTATAACAGATACAGGTGGTAGATGTAGAGCAGTAAGAATTACAACACTTGTTACAAATACTTATTTTAGAGATGTAAAAAAAGCTGAAGCAACTTGTATTTTTAGATATCCTGATGGTAGAATTTTATTAGAAGATGTTATAACATTAGAAAATATAAAATCTAATTCAAGGCAAAGAGTTATATTTTATACAGAAAATCCGACAATTATGGATGTTCTAAAATATAGTTTCAGTGTAAAAGAAAAGCGAGATACTTAAGTGAACCAAAATAGACTAAAAAAAGGATAAATATAAATTTTGATGAATAAATTTGTTATAATACAAAAATTTATTTAAATGGAGGTGTTAAAAATGTCTTATGGATTTAACAATGATGAATTAAGTAAATTATTTGCAGACGCTGGTGCAGCAGTAGATAAAGCAAAAAAAGTACAACATACCCCAGCTCCTCCTCCTACTCCTGCTCAACAACATGTAGCTCCAGCCAAAAAAGCTTCAGCACCTGCTCCACAACAAGTTGAAGAAGATTTTACATCAGCACAAATTGATGGTGGAATGCTCGATGAAGAGGGTCTAAATCTAAGACTAAAAGATGGAACAGAAGTTGGAATTTTCTTTAAAAATGTAAGAGGACTTTCTGCAGGAAGAATCGGTTCTTCACAGATAATCGGTTGGAAATGTGGCAAAAAGATATATTATGCAATATATAAAGAAATAAATCTAAAGGGTATGATTCCAAAAATGGTTTTCCAAGTCAGTGAAAACTGGAAAAATTTCATAAATATGATGATTGAAAGATCTCCTGTTTCAGATGATGAAGGATTAAAAATTGCAAAGAAACCTTTGGGAATTTTGCCTGCTTATGATTCAAAAGATTTATTTTTCGATCACATAAAAGAACTCTAATTGGTGATAATAATAAAAAAAACAGAGAATTTTTGAAAATTCTCTGTTTTTTTTTATTATCAAACATTACTTATTTATCTTTTGGAAATAGCCAAGTCATTAAACCTGCACAAAGTGGAAGTATCCAAAACCACTGCATCAAAACAGGGAGTGTGATCATATCTGCCAAATTACCCAAAACAGTTGCCCCTACTCCTCCTAATCCAATGGCAAAACCTGGTGTCAATCCACCAGCAAGTCCCATATTATCTTTCATAACTTCTTGTGCCATAACAAATGTTGAACTATAAGAAGCAACTACAACAAATCCAGCCAATCCTGCAATAATCAATGCATAAATACCTCTTGCAAATGGCATAAACATCATCAATGGAACTGTCAAAAACATAGAAGTACAAATTATCTTTCTTCTTCCAATTTTATCACTCAATATTCCACCATAATAAGTACCAAAAACACCTGCCACAGAAAATATCGAGACATAATTTCCTGTAAACATAGAATTTTCATTCATAAAATTTACATGAAAAAGTGGTGTAAAAGTGTTAATTGCCTGATATGCAGTAGATCTCATAAATATAAAACAGACAAGAACACAGATAAAACCATAAGGAATTTTTCCACTTGAAGTTTTAGAAGCATGTTTATCCCCTGCATGTGTTGCCATATTGAGATATTTATTAAAAAACATCAAAACAACAAAAAATATCATTCCTGGTATAGCTATATATTTTGTATTTTGAAAATCCCCTGGTAAAGTCAAAAGCAACCCCATTAAAAAAGCACCAAGTGCATAACCAAAATTGCCACCAAGTGAAAAAATACCCATTTTTTCGCCTTTTTTTTCAGCTGGGCTTATTCTATTTGTTGCTTTCATCGCCTGTGGGTGAAAAATAGCACTTCCAAATCCACTTATAGAAATCAAAATAATCAAAATAGCATAATTAGGAGCCCAGACGATAGCTCCCATAGCTACAGCAGAAAGCAAAATACCTACTGAAATGAACCAACTTTTGGAAGATTTATCTGAAATATAACCAAATAGAGGTTGACAAATTGAAGATGTAAGGCTTTGTATTAAAAGCATTATTCCAACTTGTGAATATGTCATTGAAAAAATACTTTTCAGAAAAGGAATGAGAGCAGGAAAAGCTCCCTGACTTATGTCAACAAAAACATGTCCAAGATTTATCAAATTACCAGCTGTTTTTGTTGCTTCGTGTGGTTTAATTATATTCTTTTTATCTTTATTATTATTATTTAAATTTTCCATAATGTCATTATTTTAACATGTTTTTCAAAAAATACAACTATTTTTTTCACACTTTTCCTCCCTATTTTTTATATTTTATCTTTAATTTTCAGTGGTTCGCCAAAGAATATTTATAGATAGAACAAAATAAATTAACATAAAATACAGGAAAGAAATGATTTTTCTTGAAAAGATTATTTAAAATTTAATACTAAACTAAAATGTATTAGGGCGTGTTGGTAAACTTTATTTATTATAAATTTACATTGTTTATTTTCAGCTTACGCCACTTTTTGGATATAAGATGTTCACTAGCCCATTTTTTCCTCTTTAAAAGTACTAAATTATAATAACAATCATTCTTTTTCTAAGTAAAATTTGCATGGAACTACTGCAGAAAAATGGATATCGTTCACTATCTTATATCGCACAAAAGTGGCTAATTAGTAGTTTACCAACACCCCCTATATAAATATTGTATAATTTAACTAACTGGGACGACGAAAGGAAGAAAGACATGAAGAATTTATCTCGTTTGGCAGTAATGACTATTTGCTTGTTACCTTACTGCCATATTTACCTCAGCATGTGGTGGAAGTAGTTCTAATACTCCTCCATCTGACAATTCAGCATTATATTTTCTATTGGCACAGCAACAAAATAATAACAATAATCAACAGGAACAAAACAACGAAGAAGAGCCAGTAGCTAATACTGAAGTTACTTTGACATTGATTGATTCATTACAATCTGACAAAGTAGCTACTGCTGACATTTATTATTCTACAGAAGACAACACAAAATCAAGTGCTGATGATCAAGAGATTTTAAAAGCCGAACCAAATGCTGATGATAAAACAAAATTTACTATAAAAGTAAATGAAAATGTAAAAATAAAGGCTGTCCTTACCTATGACAATGAAGGCAATCTTCTTGATTACTTCTCCACTTACAATGGTATAGAAGCAACAAATAACAATTTTGACATAGATTTTGGAAACAGCAAAGACAATGAAGAAGGTTTTGCTGATGGTACTGGAACAGAAAGAGATCCTTATTTAATCTCTCAACCTCGTCATTTTGCAAACATGAACAAAAAAGATGATCAAGGCAAATATCTATATCTTGACAAACACTTCAAACAAACTGAAGACCTTGATTTTACACATTTAATCGGATTCAAAGTAAACAAAGCTGATGACGACAAAGAAATCACATGTAAAGTTACAACTGAAAAGGCACCTTTCTATAACGAAGGAAATGGAATTACAAAAATTGGAGAAGATAATGATGATTCTTGTCTCAATGGTACTTATGATGGAGATAAACATATAATAGATGGAATCATATTTGTAAATCCCAAAATTGCTAATATTTCAATATTTGGTTATGTAAATAATTCAACAATAAAAAATTTGACAATAGGCGAAAATTCTATAGTTCTTATTGACGAAAACAATGAAATTTTCAAAGACAGCTTAAATATCAACTTGATTAGTTCAAAATTAAATAAATCCGTACTCGAAAACTGTACTAATAATGCAAAAATAATAGTCAAAAATATAGAAACAAAATATATAATTATATGTGGATTAGCCAATTCAACCACTGATTGTGAATTTAAAAACTGCACAAGTAATGGAAATATCTTACTGGATAATTGTAATATATCTAATAGTTGTGAGATATATGGAATAAATTTTCAATCTAATAATTGTGAAAACTGCACAAATGAAAGAAACATTAATATAGATAATTGCAATATTATAAATAGTGTTTATTTATTTGGAATCAATAACTTTTCAAAAAAACATGAAAACTGTATAAATGAGGGATATATAAAAGTTACAAATAATAGTTTAAATTCTATATACATTGCGGGCTTGGCATATCAATCAAACAATATAACAAATTGTACAAATAAAGGATATATCGAAATTACAGAAAATAAAATTGATAGGTATTTACAAGTTTTAGGAATAGCACTTCTTATTAAAGATGGAACAAATTGTACAAATGATGGACATATCAATATAACAAACAATAAAGCATTAAGTAATAGTTATAACGATATTTATATTGCTGGAATAGCTGTTACTACTTTAAACTCAATGACAGGCTGTATAAACAATGGAAATATTACATATAACAACAATACACTAAACGACATACGAAACAACGAGGATTTTAAATTTATCAATGGATTAAATGTTCAGATGAATTATGGCACAATAACTGATTGTGTAAACAACGGAACAATAACCATTGACGGAGTTGTACAATAATAAAATCAAAGCAAAAAATAAATAACACAAATAACAAGCTTCAGCTGGGGATATCCCCTACTGGAGCTTATTTATTTTACATTGACTTTCAATCTAAAATTTTCTATATGACTGCACCCAAAGGCGAAGCCCACCATTTACATCTTGTGCAACTCTCACAAGCATTCCTCTTGAAAATCTATATTCAACACCTATTAAATTGTGATATTTACCGAGGACATCTCCTGAATATTCATAAGTCATTAAAACTGTCTCTTTTTTATTCAAAGCCCTTGCAAGTCTAACAGTCATATAACCATTTTCATTAAATTCAACAGCCATATCTGATAATCCCAAAGATCTATTTAGTGAATTTAAAATAGGACGCATAACACTAAATTCAAGCATACTATTCATTGCCATTTGGTTCATATAACTATTTGCCATATTTGAAAAATTGGCTTGACTTCTTCCTCCAACATTTCCAGATAAAACATCTGAAGAGGATACATTTGTATTTGTTCCTTCAAGTTTTATATTAGGAGAATCCATATATCCTGTTACAGTCAAATAAGAAGTATATGTTGAGTATTGTGACTCACCTGTTACAAGAACTTTTGGAATAAAATAATCTTTAGGTTTAAATGAAACAAGTCCACTATTGACTTTAAAAGGAGCAGATACAAGAGGAATGACAACAGTACCTTTTGAAAGTCTGATTTTACCTTCAAGTTCAGGCTTTTCCATCACACCTTTTGCAACTAAATCTCCCTTTGTCTGAACTTGTGATGATAAAAATGTTGCCCAAACTCCATCACCTATTCCCAAATTCATATCAAGAGCTGTTCCTTTGAAAAAGTCAGGAATATATTTATCGAGATTGTACTCTTTCTTTTTAGATCTCTTTTTTATCTCATCATAAATGACATCATCATCTTCATCGCCTTCATCTTCATCTCCAGCTTTTCTGACCTTTGGCTTAAAATCACCTGCAAATAAGATCTTATTTTTGTCCTCTTCTTCTTTATTCTCTTCCTCACCAGCAAACATTTCAGGCGAAATCGTCAAAACTGAATCTTTTATGGCAACATTTCCTGTCAATTTTTTATCTTTGCCATCCATTTTAAAATTGACATCACAAGACATTTTACCAGCAAAAAGCATTTTACATATTGCCTGTAGTTCATTTCCCTTAAAGGAAATATCCATACCCTTTAATTTCAACTTTTCTAAGTCGATATTTCCTCCAAGTTCAAAATTGCCATCTCCCATTTTGCCTTTTATATC
>JBGUKW010000243.1:0-2044 GCA_045114665.1 Candidatus Xenobia bacterium
ATCTGAGTTAAGAACTGTATGGTAGATAAGTAATCCAATTTCTAAAGAATTGGAAGCCAACGTGCTTTAGCCGTTGGAGTGTTCACGACAGGCACCTTATTACAAACAAATGTAGAACCGGTATATATTAAGCACCCCCCCCTTGGACTATGTAATTACATAGTCCTTTTTTTGTGCAAAAAATCTCAATGTTTTAGAAATAAATTGTGCAAAATGCCGAAAAATATTTTTTTCTTATTTTATCAAAAAAAAAACAAAAAAAAATGAAGAAGAAAACTCATATTAAAATTGCAGAACTAATTCAAAAAAAATTGCAAAAACTAGCCAAAATGAAATCACTTTTAGGTGATAAGATAATTAACTCTGATACCTATAGAAAAGGGAGATTTCTTATTCAAGGCTTATTATTTTTTTTATTTTTGAAAGGAGAAAAAAAATTATGGAAAACAACAAAGTTATTTTAAAAGGTATGGTAATCAAAGTAAAAACAAATGAGAAGACAGGTACAGTATCATTTGTTATGTCTACGCTTAATGCTTCCGTACAAGCAAATTATCCTGAGGTTTTTGTATCTCGTAAAAAGGCAGAAGACGTCTTGAAATTAAAGAGAGGGGATAGAGTCACTGTTGAAGGATATATTAGTACAAAGAAGTATAAGAGAACAGAAGAAGATGGAACAGTAAAATCTAATTTTAGACAGGTTGTTGTTGCAAATGAAATTACTGAAACAAAGAAGGAACTAGAAGAATACGGCATTAATGAAGGTAAATATGAACATCCGGAAAATAGGGTATATTTGCATGGAACTGTGCGTTATATCAACAAATCAGATTCCGACCTTGTAACCATTATCTTAAATGCACCTACCCCTGCAAATCCAAACTTTATCAACAGTGTAAAGACGATTTATTTTGTTCCTAAAAGCAGAGTTGGAGAAGTTATGGCTGAGTTAACTCTGGGAGCAGAAGCATTTATCACTGCTACATACCAGACTTCTTTAAAAGAAAACAAGGAAGGACAGAAAGTAAAATATGACAATATTGTTGTTGACAGTCTTTATGTAAAAGAAACCGGAGAAGTTCCAGAAACTTTTAAAACAGATAATCTTGCTTTGGATGAGAAAGAATCCGTTCAGGAAACAGAGGTCGCAGAGCCGGAAGATGTAGAAGAAGAAAAATTTCAGGAACCGGAAAATGTAGATGCTAATGATTTTTCAGAAAATGATGACGCATCTGAACAATCCGGAGCAATCCATTTATTCCAGTAACGGACATACTAAGGGGGATGGGTGTGTTTTATGCCCATCCCTTTTTTTTGGTATCAAAGAGAAAGGTGGAGATGTTGATGCGTTTTTTTAAAACAATCCTATCGTTTTTGCTTGTTGCCTGTTTATCTGTTGTTCCCGTATATGCAGAAACAGATGAAAATCGAGAATATGATGTTTTATTTCAAGCTGATATAGCAAATGGAGTGACGGATAATATCAGTTTTTATTGTATTAATGATGACTATGGGGATGATAATGTTTTTGGTCCATTTTATCTGTATCGAGTAAATGGTTTTAAAGCCCATGCAAAGCTAAAAAAAGGGCATTATTACACAACCGACATTCGAACTTATTCCTCTGAAAAAGCGGAAGATGTCAACTTTGTTATTGATGAGCAAAATTCCGGACATGCTGCTGAAGTTACATTAAAAGTGGGGGAAGGAAATCAAGGGGAGGAAATTAACCGGAACCTCTTAGATACAAAAGGAAACACTCCATCCCCAACAGATGAATTGGGGGTAAATATAAAAATAAAGGAATCAAAAAAAACAAATAAAAAAGATTCTGTTAAAAAGAAAGCCGGTAAAGTGAATAACTTTATCAATAAGTGGCTCTTTTATATAATTATCGCTGTATTGTTTGTTATCATTTTGTTTAGTTCCATGAAAAAAAATAAAGATACTGATATTGATTGATAAGAGTGTCACCGCACACTCGTGACTTCAGTCATGAGTTAGGTGACACAATATAAATCATTCAATAAACTCAATTATATCT
>JBGUKW010000244.1:0-3071 GCA_045114665.1 Candidatus Xenobia bacterium
AATCCCACTATGTCTTCAGCATAGTGGATGAATGCGAAATGTGGATGGATGCGAAATATGTAGGAACTGAAAAATATACCACGTAAAACCCACGCATAAATGCGTGGGAACATCAGAATTGTTCCAACCAAAGAATAGAATTTTTTGAAGGAGGCTTTTTTATGAAAAAATTTGTAAAATTCTTACTCCTACTTGGAGTTGTTAGTTTTGTTTTTGATTACTCTAGTGTTATAAAAAAAACATTTTTTACAGTAACCCAAAACGTTGATAAGGCACAAAAAGCTTATGAAGCAAAAGAAACAGAAAAATATGGGTATGAGGTATTAAAACACAATAACCCTTCTTTTACAAAAAAAGAAAAAAAATGTAGAAAATCTTTTGAAAAATATTCGGACTTAGATTTCTATGGAAGATGTGGACCGGCTTATATCAATGTTTGCAAAAAAACGATGCCAAAACCGGGAGAGAAGAGAGGCCCAATAGGGATGGTAAAACCATCCGGATGGCATACGGTAAAATATGATTGTGTAGAAGGACTCTATTTATACAATCGATGCCATTTAGCTGCTTTTTGTCTCTCAGGAGAAAATTCAAATGAAAAAAATCTGATTACAGGAACGCGATATTTTAATGCTGATGAAGAAAATGGTATGTTACACTTTGAAATGAAGGTATTGGATTATATGAAAAAGCATCCTAAGAATCATGTTTTGTATCGCGTAACACCTGTATTTAAAGGAACTGAACTCGTTGCACGATATGTAACGATGGAAGCATATTCTGTTGAAGATAAAGGAAAATTAAGATTCAATGTTAAGGTATACAACTCTCAACCTGGAATTGTTATTGATTACCAAACTGGGAAGAGTCATAAAAAGTAAAATGTAGTAAAATCAAAAGGAAAGCCAACTCTTTGGGGTTGGCTTTTTGTTTTTTCTTAGTATTCTTCAATATCTAGCATTTTTTCATTAAAAAAGTAACAAAGACCATCCCTGTCCATTTCTTCTATGTTTTGAGAAATTTTTAAGTGTTCTTTATCTAATATCTGAACAAAAAATGGCATTCCTTTTTTTTGGTCCTGTATATCCTTCCAAAATTCAGTATTCGACAACAAGATTCTCGCATCATTACACGTTATCATCTCGTTTTCATCCATTTTAATATTAAGGTGCAAAAAATCAACATTTTTAAAAAACAACTCTTTGATATTTTTACATGCTTCTTTTGTTGCTGGGATTGGAATTCCTTTTTCGTCTGTGAGGTAATATGAGAAATCAAGAAAATCGAAACTAGGCGTTGTGCATAACAATTCACATCTTTTCTTTTCGGTTGCTCTGGCTACATATTTTTTATCCATTAAAAATGGGTTTTCTGAATATTCCAAACTTTTTTTGATGTAATATTCATCCTCCAATTGAGAAAACGGTATCAGCATTTTTCGTGTTTCTGTTGTTACCAATAAAAATGCTTTTGTCCCCAGCGTTACCATTGCTATTTTGTTTTTTTCATTTAGTGTTTCATTTACAATCCTAACGATATTTTCCATGTTCTTCATAAAAATCACACTCCTTTTGCTTGCATCGTCTTATAGTATAGCATATTTAACAATACACTGTAAAGATTTTAGAATGCAAAAAAAAGGAGCCTTTCGACCCCTCTTTATGCAATATTTTGTTGTTTTTTCTGTTTTTGTTGCTCACGTTCTTTAAAAAGTCTCTCAATATGTGATAC
Source organism: Candidatus Xenobia bacterium (assembly GCA_045114665.1). Taxonomy (GTDB): domain Bacteria; phylum Vulcanimicrobiota; class CADAWZ01; order CADAWZ01; family CADAWZ01; genus CADAWZ01. The sequence continues at coordinate 1,732 of JBGUKW010000244.1, forward strand.
GGTTGCTATAATCATATCCATTGCAAATTGATACTGTATTGTGCCTTTGTAGGGGTCTACACATTGATGGCAATCGTCAATCATTTTTTTCCAATCATCATCTGTTTCTGGAACACCATATGCCTTCATAAAATTCCAGCATAATGTAAAAATTTTACTTTCATCTGGTAACTCTTTCAATGTTAATGCTTTCATAAATGATTCCACCTTTCTTCGTTTGAAATAAATATTTCAAATGTAGTCAATAAATTGTTTCATTTATAATATGAGTTTTTTGGAGAAAAACAATGAACAGAAAAACTTCGCCCATTCGTGAACTACCACGAAGCTAAAGACTTCGTAGCTTTCTAATCAATATGCGTGACCGCACAAGTTTACTCAGACTATCCCGACAGTTCCTGTCGTTTTCATTCTCAACCCTTCATTGAGAATATTGATTGTTGCATTTATATCTCTTTCATGATGTGCACCGCATACAGAGCAGGTCCATTCCCTGACAGATAATGTTTTCTTTTCATCTTTGTGTCCACAGTTAGAACATATCTGGCTGGATGGAAAACAGGTAGCAACCTTAATAACTTCTCTGCCATACCATTTAGCCTTATAAATATACTGCGTAAAACCCACGCATAAATGCGTGGGAGCATCAGAAAAAAATTCTTAAAAAATGCACCCCTTCAAAACTCATATTAATATTAGATGGAAGTCTGATATCATTTTGCATAACGAGGAGAACAAGATGTCTCTTCCGTTGCCTAATTTTCTTATATTTTTAGAAAAAAAGAAAGGGAGTAACCTTTCCCCTTTCAATGACCTTTATTTTTAGAGTCATAGATTGGCTTAATTAAAGGCTTGAAAAACAGATGCAGGTTTTGTGTTTTTATTTTTCTTATTTTTTTACTTGTTTTTTTACCCTTAGTTGGGTTCTGTGTCAGTAAAAGGATAATGTCAGACTTATTGTTGTAGGCTTCGGTGTATGTGTTTGCCGAAGCCACTTTTTTTGCGAAAGGATGTGTAAGACTATATGGAACAACGAATTTGCTGGCGAAATGGAAAGCAATTGTCAGAAAATCCTAAAGAACTTATAAAAAAGAAAAAAACAGATATTTTTTCACAACCTTGTTGGAAATGTCCAATATGTGGGAAAATCACGGAAAATCCCTCTCTTGTTTTCTATTGCGATTGCATCCGTGAAAAAATGTAATTTTTTTTGAACATTTTGTCATTTTCTCTCATATTAGATTTACAAATATATTGATAAGAGTGTCACCGCACACTCGTGACTTCAGTCATGAGTTAGGTGACACAATATAAATCATTCAATAAACTCAATTATATCT
>JBGUKW010000245.1:0-4815 GCA_045114665.1 Candidatus Xenobia bacterium
TTTTCAGGTTTAGTTAATTCTTCATCTTCATTAATATTTATATTATCTTCATTATTAAAATAATTATTTCGTTTTAAATTTATAAAACCACTTAAAAGCATTAAAACAAATAATAAATTCACAAGTAAAATTATATTATTGTAATCTAACATTTCACTTTTTCCTTTCAGATTTAAAAAAAAATTGAAAACAATATCCTATTTTAATTTTTTACCCTTTTTCCTTCTATGTTTATTATATCAAATTAAGATGACAGATTATGTCATTTACAAACAATATTTTATATTTTTTTATATAATTTCTAAAAGTTATAAATTTAAAAAATAGATAGAAATAACTTTTAACATTTATTAATTAGGCTGTTAAATAATTTGGTTAGTTTTTTTGAAATGACATATTTTGTCATTGTCATATGTTATAATATAATTAAGAAATTATAGAAAGGAAATATAAATGACTGATTTTATTGAAGTTGAATTAGATAAAAAAGTTTTGAATCATTTGGGGTATGGATTTAAATGGAAGGAATGGAAAAGGAAAAATTCTGGAAAATTTTACCTAAAATTTTCTTTAAAGCAATATCTTGCAATATTTAAAAATGGCAAGGAAATAAGAACCATTGATATTCCAGCAATTTATGAATATGAAGGTAGAAAATATAAAATAACTTCTATTGGAAAAGAGGTTTTTGCTTTTTGTGCTGGTTTAAAAGAAATAAACATTCCAGATACTGTAAAAATTATTAAAGATAAGTCTTTTCGTCTCTGTTTGTTAGTAACAGAAATAGTTATTCCTGACAGTGTTATTGAAATAAAAGAAAATACTTTTGATAATTGTAATTCTTTAGAAAAAATATATCTTCCTAATAAATTGAAAGAATTATCTAGTTGTGTTTTTGAAAATTGTAGATCGTTAAAAGAAATAATTATTCCTGATAGTATAACAAAAATAGAAGATTTTGCTTTTTATGGCTGTATTAACCTAAAAAGAGTAAAAATGCCTAATAGTCTAAAAGAAATCGGCAATTGTGCTTTTATTGAGTGTGAATCTTTGAAGTCTCTTGAAATTCCGAAAAGTGTTACAAAAATAGGTGATTGTGTTTTTAATGGTTGTTTTTCATTAAAAAATGTAACTATTCCAGATAATTTTAAAAAAATTCCTTTTGGCTTTTTTAGTGATTGTTTTTCATTAAAAAGTATAACTATTTCAAATAAAATTACTGAAATAGGAGAATTTGCTTTCACTAATTGTAAATCATTGGAAACTATTGAAATTCCTGATAGTGTACAAACAATAGGTGAGAAGGCTTTTTTAGGTTGTGAAAAATTAAAAAATATAAAATTTTCAAATAAATTAGAAGAATTAAAAAAATATACTTTTGCTAATTGTAAATCATTAGAGATAATAGAGATTCCAAAAAATATCAAAAAAATGGGAATAGGTGTTTTTGATGATTGTAGTTCGTTAAAAGGGATTAATTTTTTAAGTGAAAATAAATTTTATGCAGATTTGACTGATGAAATATTAAAAATATTGGGGTATGAAATAGATAGACGAGATGATAAATTTGCAATTTTCAAAAATGGTGAACCTGTAAAATATTTAGAAATTCCATCTACTTATAATTATAATGGAATAGAATATACAATAACAGGGATTGCTAACAATTTTTTTGCAAATTCTGTTTCTTTAAAAAGTGTAACTATTCCAAATTCCGTATTAAAAATAGGTAAATCTGCTTTTGCAAATTCTGCTTCTTTAAAAAGTGTAACAATTTCAGATTCTGTATTAGAAATAGGGGAATCTGTTTTTAAAGATTGTAAATCATTAAAAGATGTAACTCTTTCTAAAAATTTGAAATGTATAAAAAAATATACTTTTTATAATTGTAAATCATTGGAAAATTTAATTATTCCTGATAAAGTTGATGGAATTGACGAAGAGGCTTTTAAATATTGTACTTCTTTGAAAGAAATAGTAATTCCTGATAGTGTTGGTTATATAGCAAATTCTGGTTTTGAGTCCTGTACATCTTTGAAAAAAATAGTTCTTTCAAATCGTCTTACAATTATTTGGGCTTCTGTTTTTGCAAATTGTACATCTTTAGAAAATATATTTATTCCAGAAGGTGTGCGAGAAATAAGTTATTCTGCTTTTTTCAATTGTACTTCTTTGAAAAAAGTTTATATTTCAGATAATGTTTATACTATTGGATATGAGGCTTTTGCAAATTGTACATCTTTAGAGGAAATACATATGTCTAAAGAATTACACCGATTGGGATATGAGGCATTTAGTGGCTGTACTTCTCTAAAATTGACTATTCCTGATTCTGTATTGAGAATAGGGGAAAAGGCTTTTAAAGATCTTCCAAATGTAAATTATAATGGAAATGCAGAAGGTTCACCTTGGTGGGCAAAGGCAATCAATGGGGTTAAAAGTGAGACAAAAGATGGTTACATCGAAGTTGAATTAAATGATGAGATATTTAGACAGCTCGGTTATGAAGTAGAAAGATTGGGAGAAGATAAAGAACATTTAGAGGATAAAGAAGTAATACTTTGTAAAAATAAAGAAAAAGTAGAACATTTAGATATTCCTGCTACTTATGAATATGAAGGCAAAAAGTATAAAATAACTTCTATTGGAGAAATGGCTTGTCTTCATTGTGAATCATTAAAAAGTGTAAAAATTTCTCCTGGAATAACTAAAATTAAACCATTTGCTTTTGAACTTTGTTATAATTTGGAAACAGTAAGTATTGAACATCTCTGCTATTGTAGAAATACTGTAAAAGAAATTGGAGAAGAGGCTTTTTATTATTGTTATAATTTAAAAGAATTGTATATACCTTATGGAATAACAAAAATAGCAGACCGTCTTTTTTTTGAATGTCATTCATTAAGAAATATAGTTATTCCAGAGACTGTAACTGAAATAGGAAGTGGATCATTTTCTTGGTGTAGAATGCCAACAATAGAAATTCCAAATTCTGTTACAAAGATAGGAAGTTATGCTTTTGCCTGTTCTTCTTTGGAAACTATGATTCTTCCTGAAACTATAACAGAGATACAAGAGAGTACTTTTGAATTTTGTTCACGATTAAAAAAAGTAAAAATTCCAAATACTGTTACTAAAATAGGAGATAAGGCTTTTTTTGAGTGTTTTTATGGTTTAAAAAGTATCAAAATTTCTGATAGTGTAACTGAAATTGGAGAGCGGGTTTTTGCTTCTTGTCAATCTTTAAAGAAAATAATAATTCCAAATAGTGTAAAGACTATTGGAGATGGTCTTTTTGAAGATTGTAGAAAATTGCGAGATGTAAAAATTTCTGATAAATTGGAAACAATAAAAAACAGAATGTTTTCAAATTGTATATCTTTACAATCTCTTGAAATTCCCAAAAGTATAAAAAAGATAGAATCATATGCTTTTTCAGATTGTACATCTCTAAATTTGACAATTCCTGATTCTGTAAAAGTCATTGCAGAAAATGCTTTTGAATGTGTTCCAAATATAAATTATACAGATAGAGAAGAATTAAAATCGCAAAAGGGTTATCCAAATTGGGGAGCAAATTCAGTAAATGGAGTAAAAGTAGCGAAAGAGTGAAAAAAAATTTCCTCTTGCAGTTCCGTTTTGTGTTTTGTATTTAGTTATCTACTAAATTTTGTATTTAATTTATAATAAAAAAAAGACAGTCAAATTCAATTTTGAATTTGACTGTCTTTTTTAGTTATATATTATATTGTTTCATCATTTGTACAGCCTGATTCAGAATCTTCATAATTTCCAACTCCTTTTGTGGCTGTAGAGCCTGTTGTTTTTTTGTATTTACAACCTGAAATTTTTAATCCTGATTCATCTGAAGCATTACCTGCAATATATCCTGAATAGTTATAATCTCCATTAACTTCGCCTTTTATAATTCCCGATTTATGCTGACAGCTTTTTATTGTTGATCTATAAGAATCACCAACAATTCCACCTGCGTAATGTGAAGATGTAACATTTCCTTCATTTGTACAATTACTTATTACACTTCCTTCATGAGTATTAGCAGAGATTCCACCAGCATAAGGATAAGAATTTCCAGAAGCAGTAATTTTACCTTTATTTGTACAATTTGTTATAGTTCCATTATAGGAGTCTGTTATTCCACTTGCATGACTGTCATATTCACTAGTAGTAGTAACATCAGCTTCATTTGTACAATCACTTATTGTAGAACCACCTATGCCACAAGCTCTATATGTAGCAGTAATTTTACCTTTGTTAGTACAATTTGTTACTATATTTTTAAGATTTGTTACTGCGCTGCTTGGAGAAATTCCATAAGCAGAAGCATAGTCACCAGTAGCAGTAACTTCAGCTTCATTTGTACAATTACTTATTTTATTTTCTCCAACAAGGTTGCCATAAAATATTCCACAAGCATAAGCATTATTACCTGTAGCAGTGATTTTTCCTGCTACTGTCAAATTTTTGATTATTCCACTACCATAAGTAAATAATGAAGCATTTCCATCTGTAACATTTATATTTGCAGTCAATTTTTTACCATTTCCATCAATAGTGCAAATTTTACTTGCAGTATTTACAGCATTACCTACATTATGACCATAAGGTAATCTTATTGGAGAAGTTATACCTGATATGTCAGAATTTATTTTAAAATTTTTATCTGCAAGCATAATATTACCAAAAGCACTTAAGAATCCAACTTTAGACAATTTATTTAAATCATCTAAATTTGATATTATGAATGGATTATCTTCTGTTCCTTCTCCAACTGCGAATGCTCCTTTTTGTTTT